>NZ_BAAAJK010000001.1:373853-576992 GCF_039526905.1 Pseudonocardia kongjuensis
CCGCGTCGACCAGGGCGGCGGCTGACCTCGTTCGGTCCTAGCCTGCCCGCCATGAACCGGACGATCGACTGGAACACCGAGCTCGGCGAGCAGCTGACGTTCCACTGGGAACAGCTGCTCCGCCCCCGGCTCGCCGGGCTCACCGACGACGAGTACCTCTGGGAGCCCGTGCCCGGCATGTGGAGCGTGCGCCCCCGGGGCTCCTCGGTGACCCCGCCGGGGGCCGGCTCCGGCGACCGGGTGATCGACTTCGCCTACCCGGTGCCGGAACCGCCCCCGGTCACGACGATCGCCTGGCGGCTGGTGCACGTGATCGTCGGTGTGCTCGGCATGCGGGTGCACGCGCACTTCGACGGCCCACCGGTCGACTACGACTCGCACACCTGCGCCGGGACCGCCGATCTGGCCCTCGCCCAGCTCGACGACGCCTACCGCCGATGGACGGCCGGTGTCGCGGCGCTGGGCACCGCGGGCCTGGCCCGGCCGTGCGGGCCCGCCGAGGGCCCCTACGCCGACGCGCCGATGGCCACGCTGGTCCTGCACATCCACCGCGAGGTCATCCACCACGGCGCCGAGATCGCCCTGCTGCGGGACCTGTACGCGGCCGCGCCGCCGGTACGTGGCTGACCCGGCCGCCGGGCGCCACGCACCGCGTGCATTGTCACCAGTTCCAGTTACGCATGTCGCGCTCCTTTCCCGAATGTGTTCCGACGTTCTCCGCACACGGTCACCAGTTCCAGTTGCGCATGTACCCGATCCCCTTTCGGTGCGTGCCTGCATCCACCCGTTCCCGGGCATTCGTCACCAGTTCCAGTTGCGCATTCCGAGTCACCTCCCCGCGAACGGACCGGGAGCCCCACCCGGTGTCCCGGCGGCCCGGGACGCCGCCGACCGTCACTGTCCGCAGCGTCGACACTCGTCTGGGTGAGGTCCGTGAACAAGGGTAAACACGACTTCGCCATGTCAGGCACACTGTTGATCTTCAGCGGCCGGTTCGCCGCACCGGCCGGACCCACCCGCGGGCCGAGTCCGGCCCCGCTGACCAGCGCCGAGTCCGGGGCCCCGGCCGCTATGCTCGACAAGAGAAACGATCAGAGGTTCGGCACCGTTGTCTGGAGATCCGTCGGCATCCGGCGCCCGGGTACCGGGTTCCGGCGACGCGCCGCGCCGCCCGTCGTTCCGGGGGCTGCCACTGCGTGTACGCGGGCTGCTCGTGGCGGTCGAGCTCACCGCCGTACTGCTGCTGGCGGGCGAGATCGCGCTGCGCGGCCCGGAACTGCTCGAACCGCGATCGTGGATCGTCGTGGCGGCACTTCTCGTGGCGGCCGCGCTGCACGCGGAGCTCTCGCTCGGCGCGGAACGGATGCGCCGCCGGATAGCGGACACCCGCTACATCGACCTGAGCTCGGTGTGGACCTTCGCCGCCGCGCTGGTGCTGCCCGCCGCGCTGGCCGCGGCCACCGTCGTGGCCCTCTACACGCACCTGTACTTCCGGGTGTTCCGCCCGGCCGGGACACCCCCGCACCGGCAGCTGTACTCGACGTCGACCGTCGTGCTCGCGGTGTACCTGGTCGCGATGCTGCGCGGGCTGACCGGGGTGGGCGACGACTACGCCTCGGTCGCCGGCGCCGCCACCCTGGCCGGCTGCCTGCTGGCCTACACGCTGACGAACACCCTGCTGGTGGTCGCGGTGATCCGGCTGTCGCAGCCGCGGTCGTCGTTCCTGGCGATCCTGGCCGGCGGCGAGATCGCGCTCGAGCTGGCGACGCTCAGCCTGGGTGCGCTGGTCGCCGTGGTGGTGCTGCCGGACCACTGGCCGCTGGTCGTCCTGCTGGTGCCGTTGCTGCTGCTGCTCGAACAGACGACGCTGGTCCGCCAGCTGGAGGACAAGGCGAACACCGACCCGAAGACCGGCCTGCTCAACGCCGACGCCTGGCGGGCCCGGGCCACCCGGCTGCTCGCCGGCGCCCGCCGGGACCGGGTCGCCGCCGGGGTGCTGATCCTCGATCTCGACCACTTCAAGGACGTCAACGACCGGCACGGCCACCTGGTCGGGGACGCCGTGCTGGCCTCCATGGCCGAGGTGCTGACCGGTGAGGTCCGCGGCGCCGACGTGGTCGGCCGGTTCGGCGGCGAGGAGTTCGTGGTCGCGATGGGCACGATGAAGCAGGACCCGGCGGCCGGCGCGACCGCGGTGCACGAGATGTGCGAGCGGATCCGGCGCCGGGTGGAGTCGCTCAGCGTGGACGTGCCCTCGCCGACCGGCGACGTGCGGATCGACCGGCTCAGCGTGTCGGTCGGGGCCGCCGTCGCGCCCGGTGCGGGCACCGAGCTCGATCGGCTGCTCGCCGCCGCGGACGAAGCGCTCTACACCGCGAAACGGGCCGGCCGGAACCGGGTCCGGGTGCGCGCGAACGGCGCCGGGCAGGCCGGCCCGGCGCGCTGAGCGGGGCGCGCGGCTACCGCTCCCGGCTGATCCGCTTGAGCACCGGCGGGAGCTCGCCGGAGTGCAGCACGCCGAGCCGCTGGGTGGCCCGGGTGATCGCCACGTAGAGGTCGCTGAGGCCGCGCGGCGACTCGGTGAGCATCTCCTGCGGCTCGACGACGAGCACGGCGTCGAACTCCAGGCCCTTCGATCCGGTCACCGCGAGCACGACGACCGCGGTGTCCAGCTCGTCCGGGTCGGTCGCGGCGTCGATGATCCCGGCGGCGACCAGCGCGTCCCGGGTCTGCTGCAGCCGCGCGGCCGGGACGAGCACCGCCGTCCGGCCCTCGCCGACCGCGTCCCGCTCGGCGACGACCCGGTCGGCCAGCACCCGGTCCCGCTCGGCACCGGCGACCGGCAGCGGCGCCGCCCACGGCGGCACCCCGGTCGAGCGGACCGACGACGGCGGCTGCAGCGACGGGTCGATCTCGGCGAGCACGTCGTCGGCGACGTCGGCGATCTCGGCGGGCGTCCGGTAGTTGACGGTCAGCTGTTCCAGCCGCCAGCGCCGGGCCACGAACGGCGACAGCACCTCGTTCCACGATCCGGCGCCGCCCCGGTCGCCGGTCTGCGCGATGTCCCCGACCAGGGTCATCGACCGGGCGGGCGCCCGGCGCATGACCATCCGCCAGGCCATCGCGGACAGCTCCTGCGCCTCGTCGACGATCACGTGCCCGTAGGTCCACTCGCGGTCCGCGGCGGCCCGCTCGGCGGTGGAGTCGTAGCGGGCGACCTGCATCCGCTCGGCGAGCCGGTCGGCGTCGATGATGTCGGTGGCGCGCAGCAGCTCCGGATCGAGGTCCTCCTCGAGATCGAGCACGTCCAGCACGCCCTGCGCGTACTCGACCTCCTCGCGCAGCGCGGCGGCCTCGGCCGCGGCCTGCGCGGCGCCGTCGTCGCCGAGCAGCTCGGCGGCCTCGTCGAGCAGCGCCACGTCCGCCGCCGACCAGCGCTGCTCGTAGGGCACGTCGGGACCGGGCGCGTCACGCTCCAGCAGCACCCGCTCGTCGGCCGGGATCCGCCGGGCCACCGAGTTCAGCCGCCTGCGGTCGGCGAACAGGTCGGTGAGCAGCTGCTCGGGCGACAGCGTCGGCCACAGCTGCTCCAGCTCCTGCTGCAGCGCCGGCGACTCGGTGAGCTCGTCGCGGATGTCGTCGACGTCGAGCCGGTCCAGCAGCTCCGCGCCGACCCGCCGGGCGACCTGCTGGGCGAGCAGCCGCAGCAGCTCCTTGCGGAACGTCCGGCGGGCCTCGTTGTGCGGCTTGCGGGAGCGCCGCGCGCGGGTCCTGGCCTGGGTGACGGTGTCCCGGTCCAGCACCACCCGCTGCTGCTCGACGACCAGCTCGATCGGCTTGCGCGGCACCTGCTGGCGGTCCCGCACGGCGGCCGCGACGACGGCCGCCATGTCCGCGCGGCCCTTGAGCTCCGCGGTCGCCGGGTCCTCCGGGCGGCGCGCGTCCAGGCCGGGATAGAGCTGGGCGACGGTGCCCAGCACCACCGAGGTCTCCCCCAGCGACGGCAGCACCTGCCCGATGTAGCGCAGGAACGTCGGGTTCGGCCCGACGACGAGCACGCCGCGCCGGGCGAGCCGGTCGCGGTGGGTGTAGAGCAGGTAGGCGGCACGGTGCAGGGCCACCGCCGTCTTGCCGGTGCCCGGCCCGCCCTGCACGACCAGCACCCCGGACGGCTTGGACCGGATGATCCGGTCCTGCTCGCCCTGGATGGTGGCGACGATGTCGCCCATCCGGCCGGTGCGCGCCTCGGACACCGCGGCCAGCAGCGCCGCCTCGCTGGTCAGCCCGGCCCCGGCGCGGGCCCGCTCGTCGTCGTCCATCTCGGCGAGGTTGAGCGGCTCGTCGTCGATCGCGACGACCTGGCGGAGCCGGGTCCGCAGGTGCCTGCGCCGGCGCATGCCCTCCGGGTTCGCCGCCGTCGCGGTGTAGAACGGCCGGGCCGCCGGCGCCCGCCAGTCCATCAGCAGCGGCTCGTACTCGTTCTGCTCGTCGAGCAGGCCGATCCGGCCGACGTAGCGGATCTCGCCGTCGTCGGAGTCCAGCCGGCCGAACGCGAGGCCGTGCTCGGCGGCCCGCAGCGCGGCCAGCCGGTCGGCCAGCAGCGCCGCGGCCGCGTCCCGCTGGGTCAGCGCCTGCGGGGTGCCGACGGTCTCCTCGCGCAGCGTGTCGGCGAGCCGCCGCGCGGTGTCCCGGCGGCGGTCCTCGAGCTGCTCGTAGAGCATGCCGACGTAGGTCTGCTCGTGGAGCAGCTCCGGATCGGTTCCGGCATCGGCCCCCTGGTCGGCGGGAGGACCGACGGACGGGTCGGGCGTGGGTTCGGGCACGGCGCGGGGATCCTCCACCGAGGGGACGAGCACGGTCGCGACGCCTGCCGGTGCGGGCTCCTCCGTGGACCCTGCACCCGTCGGGCGGCGCGACGTATCAACGTACCAGCGCATAGCCGACGACCTGTGGCGGTTCCACCGGTGTCAGCTCACGGCAGTCGCGCCTCGATCCCGTCGAGCACGGTCGTGATCATCGTCCGGTAGTAGTGCACGAACGCCCGCTCGGCGGCGTCCGCGGAGCCGGTGTAGCGGTCGACGTACTCCCCCAGGCCGGTGCCGAAGGCGCTGTCCGGGCCGCGGTCGCGCAGGTTCTGCCGCAGTGCGGCGTGTCCGGCCGCGCCCCCGCCGGGGCTGGTCACCCGGTCGTCCGCGATCGCGATGGTGGTCAGGACCGAGTTCATGAGCAGGGCGAAGACCAGCCCCGCGTCGTCCCCGAAGCCCGCGTCGCGCAGCATCGTGAAGACCGCGTCCATCTGGTCGGCGGCATCGGCGGTGCCGGGGGCCGGCACCCCGTGCCGCAGGATCCACCAGGCGACGCCCGGGTACTCGCGCAGTCGCGCCTCGAGCGGCAGCAGCACCTCGGTGAACCAGCTGCGCCAGTGCGCCCCGGGCGGGACCGGGGCGTCCCGGAACGGCAGCACCCGCAGCACGACCCGCCCGCAGACGGCGTGCCGGTCGCCGATCCGGTGGTAGACCACCGACGGCGAGGTCCCGACCTCGGCGACCAGCTCGCGCATCGTCCAGCCGTGCAGCCCGCGGCTCCGGGTCAGCCGGACGGCGGCGTCCACGATCGCCGCCTCGGGTATGCCCACCCGGTACTTCCTGGCCACCCGGCCCACCTCCGTTCGCCTCGACCGGACCGGTCGGTCCCGGACGGCACGGGACCGATCATGCACTCCGGTGCCGACTGTGCCGCAGATCACTCCGTCCGGCCGGGCAGGTCATGCCACCCTCACAACTCCTAACGTTGTTACAAGCTGGGGGGACGCATGGCCACGGTGCGCGAGCTGGTCGCCCCGGTCCGGGCCCGGCTGGTGCTCGGCGCCGCGCTCGGTGGGCTCGGCGCGGTGGTCGGGGTGCTCCCCGCGATCGCGGTCGCCGAGATCGCCCGGGGGCTGCTGTCCGGCACGACGGCCCTCCTCTGGCCGTGGGCGGTGACGGCCGTCCTGGCGGTACCCGCCGGATCGCTGCTGACGTTCGCCGGGATCGGCGTCACCCACCGGGCCGACGCCCGGTTCCGGCTGCTCACCCGGCGCCGGATCGTGCAGCATCTCGCGCGGCTGCCGCTGGGCTGGTTCGGGCAGCACGGCTCCGGCGCGGTGAAGAAGGCGGTCGCCGACGACGTCCTGCGGATGCACACCCTGGTCGCACACACCACGGTCGACGCGGTGGCCGCCGTCGTCGGGCCGCTGACCGCGCTCGGGTACCTGGCCTGGCTGGACTGGCGGTTCACGGTGCTCGTCCTGCTGTACCTCGCCGGGGTCGTCGCCGCACTGACCCCGGCCTTCCGCCGCGCGGGCCGGGAGCACGCCGAGGACCACGAGCGGGCGACCACCCGGCTGGGGGCGGCCGCCGTCGAGCTCGGCGACGGCGTCGAGGTGGTCAAGACCTACGGCAGCGGCTCCGGCGTGTTCCGCCGGTTCACCGACGCCGTCGATCGCGTCTCCGAGGTCACGCTGCGTTGGATGTCGATCATCGGCGTGCCCTACACGGCGCTGACGATCCTGTTGTCCCCCGCCGCACTGCTGCTCTGGATCACCTCGACCGGAACGCTGTTCGTGCTGCTGGGCTGGGCGTCCGCCGGGACCGTCGCCGGCGTGCTGGCCGTGGCGATCGGGCTGCCGTCCGGGATCGAGCAGCTGATCCGGCTCGGCTACCACGTCGACGACGCCCGCCGCGGAGCCGCCGAGATCGGCCGGGTGCTCGACCAGCCGCCGCTCCCCGAGCCCGCCGACCCGCGGCCCCCGGGCGACGGCCGGGTCGAGTTCCGCGACGTCGGCCTCGTCCACGACGACGGCACCCGCGCCCTGGACGGCGTCTCGCTCGTCCTGGAACCCGGCACCTGCACCGCCGTGGTCGGCGCCTCGGGCGCGGGGAAGAGCAGCCTGGCCGGGCTGCTGCCGCGGTTCCGGGACGTGACCGAGGGCGCCGTCCTGATCGGCGGGGTGGACGTCCGGGAGATCGCCGCCCGGGACCTGCTCGGCTCGGTCTCGTTCGTCTTCCAGGACACGGTCCTGCTGCGCGACACGGTGCGCGCGAACATCCGGCTCGGGCGGCCCGGCGCGGACGACGCCGACGTCGAGACCGCGGCCCGGGCGGCCCTGATCCACGACCGGATCGTCCGGCTGCCGCAGGGCTACGACACGGTGCTCGACGGCCGTGGCGGCGGGCTCTCCGGCGGTGAGGCGCAGCGGGTCGCCGTGGCCAGGGCGATCCTGCAGGACGCACCGCTGGTCGTGCTCGACGAGGCCACCGCGCACGCCGACCCGCAGAGCGAGGCGGCCGTGCAGGAGGCGCTGCGCCGGCTCGTCCGCGGCCGCACCGCCCTGGTCATCGCGCACCGGCTGCACACGATCACCTCCGCGGACCGGATCGTGCTGCTCGACGCCGGCCGGATCGCCGAGCAGGGCACCCACGCCGAGCTGCTCGCCCGGGACGGCCGCTACGCCCGGATGTGGCGGCTCGCGCGGCGACCCGCCGTCCTCGGGAGCGCCGGATGAGCACCGTGAGCAGGCTCGAGGAGCTCACCGGTCCCACCGGACTGCGCCGGCAGATCGCCGGGTACGCCGTCGCCGGGTTGCTGCAGGGCACCGCGATCGCCGCCCTCGTCCCGATCCTGCGCGCGCTCGGCTCCGCCGACCCGGCCGCCGCCGTGGCGTGGCTGGCCGGATCGGCGGCGGCCTTCACCGGGTACGCCGTGGTGCTCGCCCGGACGAACCGGCGCGGTGACCGGATCGGCGTGTACACCGTCAGCGACCGGCTGGCGAAGCTGCTCGCCGCCCGCGTCGTGCAGCTCCCGCTGGGCTGGTTCGGTGCCGACCGCACCGGCTCGCTCGCGGTGCGCGTCCGGGCCGCGCAGGAGATCGGCGGTTACCCGGCCATGGTGCTCCAGCAGGTCACCGGTGCACTCAGCACACCGCTGCCGGTGCTCGTCGCCGCCGCCGTCGTCGACTGGCGGGCCGCGCTCGCGTTCGTCGTGCTCACCCCGCTCGGGCTGCTCGCGTTCCGCTGGATCCGGCGCAGCACCCGACCAGCCCGGGAGGAGGAGGCCGCGGCACTGACCGAGGTGGCCGACCGGGTGCTGGAGTTCGCCAGGGCCCAGCCGGTGCTGCGGGCGACCGGCAGCACCGGCACCGGCCTGGCCAACCTGGACGCCGGCCTGCGCGCCGACCGGCACGCGACGCTGCGGGTGCTCTCCCGGCAGAGCCACCCCGGTCTGGCCTACGCGCTCGTCGTGCAGACCGGGCTCGCGCTGGGTGTGCTCGTCGCCTGCCTGCTGCTCACCGCCGGGACGATCGACCCGGCGGCCGGTGCCGCGCTGCTGGTGCTCGCCGTGCGGTTCGCCGAGCCGCTGACCCTCGCCGGCTTCTACGGCACCGGGCTCCAGGTCGCCGCGAACGGGCTGCGCGGCATCCGGGAGGTGGTCGGGACCCCGGCCCTGCCCGAGCCGGAGTGTCCGCGGGAACCGGCGGGCGCCGGGATCGAGTTCTCCGACGTCACGTTCGGCTATCCCGGCGGGGATCCGGTGCTGCGCGGCTTCTCGCTGGTCTGTGCACCCGGCACGATGACCGCGCTGGTGGGCCCCTCGGGCGCCGGGAAGACCACGGTGACCCGGCTGGTCGCCCGCTTCTTCGACGTCGACGCCGGTGCCGTCCGGATCGGCGGGACCGACGTCCGGGACATGACCACCGCGACCCTGATGCGCCAGGTCGCCATGGTGTTCCAGGACGTCTACCTGTTCGACGCGACGATCGAGGAGAACGTCCGGCTCGGCCGGCCGGACGCGACCGACGCCGAGGTCCGGGCCGCCGCCCGGGCGGCCCGGCTCGACGAGGTCGTCGAGCGGCTCCCGCTGGGCTGGGCCACCACCGTCGGCGAGGCGGGTGGGCGGCTCTCCGGCGGGGAGCGGCAGCGCGTCTCGATCGCCCGCGCCCTGCTCAAGGACGCGCCGGTGGTGCTGCTCGACGAGATCACCGCGGCGCTCGACGTGGAGAACGTGGCCGCCGTCGCCGAGGCGCTCGGCCGGCTGGCCGGGGACCGCACCGTGCTGGTGGTCGCGCACCGGCTCACGACGATCGCGGCGGCCGACCGGATCGCCGTGCTCGCCGACGGCGGGATCGCCGAGCTCGGCACGCACTCGGAGCTGGCCGCCGCCGGCGGTCGCTACGCCGGCTACCTGGCCCCGGCCGTCCCGGCGCACCCCGCGGAGGACCCCCGGTGACCGGCAGCGGGCCCGGGTGCGGGCGCCGCGGCCGGCCTCAGCCGCGCTGGCGCGGCGCCCGCCCGGCCGGCTGCTCCACCGGCTCCACCCACTCGGTGGTCGGCGTCGGGGCGGTCACCGGGCCCTCGCCGTCCAGCGCGATCGGCTCGTCGTGGTGCCGCAACCGCATCGGCGCGCCGTCGAGCAGCTGGTACTCGACCTCGTCCGGGGTGATCGTGACCCGGAGCCTGCGGCCCTGCCACTTGAGCCCGAACGAGATCCGGGACAGCGACGGCGGGAGCACCGGCGCGAACGACAGGCCGTCGGCCTCGCAGCGCATCCCGCCGAAGCCCAGCACCACCGCCGACCAGGTGCCCGCCATGGACGCGATGTGCATGCCGTGGTCGGTGTTGCCGGCCAGGTCCTGCAGGTCGACCAGGGCCGCCTCGGCGAGGTACTGGTGGGCCAGCTCCAGGTGCCCGGTGCGGGCGGCGAGCACCGCCTGGGTGCACGCCGACAGCGACGAGTCCCGCACCGTGATCGCCTCGTAGTAGGCGAAGTTGCGGCGCTTCTGCTCCTCGGTGAACTCGTCCGGGAAGATCTGCATCGCCAGCACGAGATCGGCCTGCTTGACGACCTGCTTGCGGTACAGGTCGAAGTACGGGTAGTTCAGCAGCAGCGGGTACCGCTCGGCCGGGGTGTCGTCGAAGTTCCACCGCTGGTGGTCGGTGAAGCCCTCGGACTGCGGGTGCACGCCGAGCCGGGAGTCGAACGGGATCAGCATCGCGGTCGCCGCGTCCCGCCAGGAGGCGATCTCCTCGGAGTCGACGCCCAGCCGGGCCGCCGACCGCGGGTGCTTGGCCGCGACCTCCGCGGCGTAGCGCAGGTTCTGCCGGGCCATCAGGTTGGTGTAGACGTTGTTGTCGGCGATCGAGGAGTACTCGTCCGGCCCGGTCACGCCGTCGATCCGGAAGTTCCCGGCCGAGTCGTGGTGGCCCAGCGAGCGCCACAGCCGCGCGGTCGCGACCAGCAGCTCCAGCCCGACCTCCAGCTCGAACTTGGTGTCGCCGGTCGCCGCGACGTGCCGCTTCACCGCGTCCGCGATGTCGGCGTTGATGTGGAACGCCGCGGTGCCGGCCGGCCAGTAGCCCGAGCACTCGTGCCCGCGGATCGTCCGCCACGGGAACGCGGCGCCCTTGAGGCCGAGCGTCTCGGCCCGCTCGAACGCCTGCGGCAGGATCGAGCGGCGCCAGCGCAGCGCGTCCGCCGCCGCGTCCGGCGCGACGAACGACAGCACCTGCAGGCAGAACGTCTCGGTGTCCCAGAAGGTGTGGCCGTCGTAGCCGTCGCCGGTCAGGCCCTTGGCCGGGATGCAGCGCCGCTCGGCGCGGGCACCGGCCTGCAGGATGTGGAACGTCGCGAGCCGCACCGCCTGCTGCAGCTCGGCGTCGCCGTCGATCTCGACGTCGGCGGTGGCCCAGAAGTCGTCGAGGTACTCGCGCTGCTCGCGGACCAGGCCGTCCCAGCCGGTGTAGCGGGCCGCGGCGATGGCCGCCCGGACCTGGTCGTAGACCGCGGGCAGGCTGCGCCGCGACGACCAGCCGTAGGACAGGTACTTGACGACGCGCAGCGTCTCCCCCGGCCGGACCCGGGCGATGATCGTGGTGCGGGCCAGGTCCTCGTTCGCGTCGGTGCTGACCTGGATGCCCTCCGGGCCGCTGACCTCGTGCTCCATCGCGGCGCCGCAGCGCAGGCCGGACTTGCGGGTGGAGTGCACCAGGGTCGCGCCGGCGTCACCGGCCCGGGACTGCTCGGGCTCCAGGACGTTGTCCAGCGCGGTGTCCAGCCGCGGATCGTCGGCGTCGCGGCCGGGGAGCTGCTCGTTGGCGACCAGCTCGGACTGCAGCACCAGCAGCGCGCCGTCGTTCTCGTCGCCGGTGCCGTTGCTGACCAGCTCGACCTCGTAGCAGATCGCGGCGATCGCCCGCTGGGTCAGCGACACCAGCCGGGTCGAGCGCACCTTGACCGCGCGGCCGGCCGGCGACTCCCACTCGACGTCGCGCTCCAGGGTCCCGGCCTGCATGTCGAGCACCCGCTCGTGCCGGCGCAGGGTGCCGTAGCGCAGGTCGAACGGCTCGTCGTCGACCAGCAGCCGGATCAGCTTGCCGTTGGTGACGTTGACGATCGTCTGCCCGGACTCCGGGTAGCCGTAGCCGCCCTCGGCGTAGGGCAGCGGGCGCACCTCGTAGAACGAGTTCAGGTAGGTGCCGGGCAGCACGTGCGGCTCGCCCTCGTCGAGATTGCCGCGCAGGCCGATGTGCCCGTTGGACAGGGCGAACACCGACTCGGTCTGGCCCATCGCGTCCAGGTCGAGGCGCGGCTCACGGATCACCCACGGCTCGGTGGTGAACGTGGGCAGGTGGTCGGGCTTCACGAGCGCTCCAGCAGGTCGGCGAGATCGGTGACGACGACGTCCGCGCCGTGCTCACGCAGCGCGGCGGCCTGGTCGAGGCGGTCGACGCCGATGACGGCGCCGAAGCCTCCCGCGTGGCCGGCCTGCACGCCGGCCAGCGCGTCCTCGAACACCACGGCGGCGGACCGGTCGACGTCGAGGTCCGCGGCGGCGGCGATGAAGGTGTCGGGGGCCGGCTTGCCGGGCAGCCCGCGCTCCCGGGCGGTGACGCCGTCGACCCGGTGGTCGATGAACGTCTCCAGCCCGGTGACCCGCAGGATCTGCTCGGCGTTCGCCGACGAGGAGACGACGGCGGTGACCAGCCCGGCCTCCCGCACCGCCTCCAGGTAGCGGCGCGATCCGGGGTACACCCGGACGCCCTCGGTGATCTTGACCTGGACCAGGTCGTTCTTGCGGGTCGACAGGCCCCAGAGGGTCTCGGTGTCGGCGTCGTCGTCCGGGGTGCCCTCGGGCAGCGCCACCCCGCGCGAGGCGAGGAAGCTGCGGGTCCCCTCCAGGCGCGGCTTGCCGTCCACGTACGGGCCGTAGTCGGCGGCGACGTCGAACGGGGTGAAGTCCTCCCCGTCCCGGCGTCGCAGGTACTCGTCGAACATCTGCTTCCACGCCGCGGCGTGGACGCTCGCGGTGTCGGTCAGCACGCCGTCGAGATCGAACAGGCACGCGCGTGCGCCGTCGGGCAACCCCAGCATGGCGCGCACGCTATCCGGATCGATGAAGGTCCGTCGCCCCCGGGAGTGCCCCGGGTACCCGCGAATCGGAGATCACAACCCTGCCGGGGCGTCCAGCGGCAGGCTGAACAGGACGAACGGGGCACGGGTGGCGTGGGTGACCTCGATCCGGCAACCCGGTCCCTCCGGCGGGGTGACGAGCTGCACGTGCACCGCGCCGCCGCCGGGCACCGGCTCGATCTCCTCCTGCACGGCGCGGCGCACCGCGGCCAGCACGGACAGCGGCGGCACCGCGGCACCCGGGTCGACGCCCGCGGCGGCCGGGTCGTCGATCTCGGCGGTCAGCCGGGCGCCGAACCGGGTCCGCTCGATCTGCAGGTACGCCCGGACCGCGGCCAGCTCCTCGTCCAGCCGGATCGCGGGCTCCTCGGCCCGGTCGGCCGCCCGGGACAGGTCGGCGAAGCCGAGCAGCAGCTCGCGGGCCCGCGGCGGGTCGGTGCGCACCAGCGAGGCGATCGTGTTCAGCGTGTTGTAGACGAAGTGCTGCTCCAGCCGCCGGGACAGCGGGCCGTGCCAGGTGCCCGCGGGCCCGGGCTCGGCCCCGGGCTCGGTCCCGGCCGGCGCCGGCGCGGGCGCGGGCTCGGCGGGGGCGGCGGGGGCGGCCGGGACGGTCGCGGCTGCGGCCGGCACCTCGAACAGCTCGTCGTCCTGCTCGTCGGCCGGCACCAGCCCCCGCCAGGACGGCAGCGCGAGCAGCCCGGCCGCCGTCCGGCCGCGGTGCTCGACCGCGCAGGCCAGCCCGGGCGCCAGCCACCGGGCGTCCGCGGCGACGCCGTCCGGGACCCCGGCCGGCGGCGCGCCGGGCGCGGCGGCGCGGACGGTGCGCGCGTCGGCGTCCGCGGCGCCGATCCCGACCCGGCCGACGTACTGCGGGCCCTCCGGCCCGGGCAGCGCCAGCAGCACCGCGGCGATCCGGTCCGGCCGCCCGGGTGCGGGCACCCAGCCCGCGACCAGCGCCTGCCTGCGCCTGCGCAGCGGCACCCGCAGCCAGTTCCGGGTCCGCCTGCCCGGCTGGTACGGCACGTCGAGCCGCTTCAGGTGCAGCCCGTCCAGCCCGTACTGCTCGGCGGTGCGTACCACCAGGTCGGCCTCGTCCAGCCCGAACGACGGCGGCACCAGGATCGCCGGACCGGCCAGCGCCAGCTCCTCCAGCTCCGCCCGCCGGCGCCGGTAGGGCAGCTCCAGCACCCGCCGCCCGTCGCACCAGAGCAGGTCGGTCACCACGTAGCCGACCGGGACCTCGGCGCGCAGCGCGGCGTCCGGCGCGAGCGTCGCGGTGCGGCGCAGCAGCGGCCCGCGCGACGGGCGGCCCGCCTCGTCCAGGGCGACCACGGTGCCGTCGAGGACCAGCCCGCCCGGCGGCGCCTGAGCGGCCAGCACGCCGAGCTCGGGGAACGACCCGGTGACGCTGCGCGCCGTCGACGACAGCAACCGGACCCGCCCGCGGCTGACGTAGGCGACGCAGCGGTGGCCCTCCCAGCCGAACTCGACGGCCCACCGCGCGGGATCGGTCGCGTCGGACAGCTCGCCGGTCGCGGGCAGCATCGGCGGGACGAGTTCGGGCATGGTCGGGCGGGACCCGCCCGACACCCCACCCCCGGTCACGGGCCCACGGTAGTCGGGCCGACGGCGCCGGGTTCCAGCCGCGGTCGCCGCGTCCGGGCCACCAGGCACAATCGGGGCCATCATGACGCTCACCGACCGGCTCCCCCGCAGCTCCGGCCCCGACGACCCGATCGACCCCGCCGACCTGGTGGAGATCTTCGCCGACTGGGCGTTCGACGAGCGCGGGCTGTCGCTGTACCCGGCGCAGGAGGAGGCGCTGCTGGAGCTGGTGACCGGCGCGAACGTCATCCTGTCCACCCCGACCGGCTCCGGGAAGTCGCTGGTCGCGATGGGCGCGCACGCCGCGGCGCTGGCCCGCGGCGAGCGCACCTTCTACACCGCGCCGATCAAGGCGCTGGTCAGCGAGAAGTTCTTCGCGCTGTGCGAGGTGTTCGGCGCGGACAAGGTCGGCATGCTGACCGGCGACGCCGCGGTGAACGAGAAGGCACCGATCATCTGCTGCACCGCCGAGATCCTGGCGAACCTGGCGCTGCGTACCGGGTCCGGCGCCGACGTCGGCTCCGTGGTGATGGACGAGTTCCACTTCTACGCCGACCCGTCCCGCGGCTGGGCCTGGCAGGTGCCGATCGTGGAGCTCCCGCAGGCCCAGTTCCTGCTGATGAGCGCCACCCTGGGCGACACGTCGTTCTTCGCCGAGGACCTGACCCGGCGCACCGGCCGGGAGACCGCCGAGATCACCTCGGTGGACCGGCCGGTGCCGCTGCACTTCCGCTACGTCGTCGAGCCGCTGCACGAGACGATCGCCGAGCTGCTCGCCACCCGCGAGGCGCCGGTCTACATCGTCCACTTCACCCAGCAGGCCGCCGTCGAGCGGGCGCAGGCGCTGATGAGCGTCAACGTCACCTCCCGGGAGGACAAGGCGGCCATCGCCGAGACGATCGGCGCGTTCCGGTTCACCTCCGGGTTCGGCCGCACGCTGTCCCGGCTGGTCCGGCACGGCATCGGCGTGCACCACGCCGGGATGCTGCCCCGCTACCGGCGGCTCGTGGAGACCCTCGCCCAGGCCGGCCTGCTCAAGGTCATCTGCGGCACCGACACGCTCGGCGTCGGCATCAACGTGCCGATCCGCACGGTGCTGTTCACCGCGCTGTCCAAGTACGACGGCCGCCGGGTCCGCCCGCTCAAGGCCCGCGAGTTCCACCAGATCGCCGGCCGCGCCGGCCGCGCCGGGTACGACACCGTCGGCACCGTCGTCGCCCAGGCCCCCGAACACGACATCGAGAACGCGAAGGCGCTCGCCAAGGCGGGCGACGACCCGAAGAAGCGCCGGAAGGTCCAGCGCAAGCAGCCGCCGGAGGGCTTCGTCGGCTGGTCCCAGACGTCGTTCGAGAAGCTGCAGCAGGCCCGGCCCGAGCCGCTGACCAGCCACTTCGAGGTCACCCACGCGATGCTGCTGAACGTGATCTCGCGCGGCGGCGACACCTACGCCGCGATGCGGCACCTGCTCACCGACAACCACGAGCCGCGCCGCCGCCAGCTCCGGCACATGCTGCGGGCGATCGCGATCTACCGGGCGCTGCGCAGCGCGGGCGTCGTCGAGGAGTACACCGTGGAGGGCGCCGCCCGGCCCCGCGCCCGGGTCGTCGACGAGCTGCAGCTGGACTTCGCGCTCAACCAGCCGCTGTCGCCGTTCGCGCTCGCCGTGTTCGAGCTGCTCGACCAGGAGTCCCCGGACTACGCCCTGGACGTGCTGTCGGTCGTCGAGTCCACGCTGGACGACCCGCGCCAGATCCTGGCCGCCCAGCAGAACAAGGCCCGCGGCGAGGCGGTCGCGGCGATGAAGGCCGACGGCATCGAGTACGAGGAGCGGATGGCCCGGCTGGAGGAGGTCACCCACCCCAAGCCGCTCGACGAGATGCTGCACGCGGCGCTGGAGACCTACCGGCGCGGCGCACCGTGGGTGGCCGACGCCGTGCTCTCGCCGAAGTCCGTGGTGCGCGACATGAGCGAGCGGGCGATGACGTTCACCGAGTACGTCTCGCACTACCAGCTCGCCCGCTCCGAGGGGCTGGTGCTGCGCTACCTCGCCGACGCCTATCGGGCGCTGCGCCAGACCGTGCCCGAGCACGCCCGCACCGAGGAGCTCACCGACCTGATCGAGTGGCTCGGTGAGCTGGTCCGGCAGACCGACTCCTCGCTGCTCGACGAGTGGGAGAAGCTCGCCGCAGGCGCCGACACCGGGGACGGCGAGATCACCCCGCCCGGCGCGGACGTCGGGCTCGCCGCACCGGCCGGGGTCACCGGCAACGCGCGGGCGTTCCGGGTGCTGGTCCGCAACGCGCTGTTCCGCCGGGTGGAGCTGCTGGCGCTGGGCCGCTACGAGGAGCTCGGCGCGCTCGACGGCGAGGCGGGCTGGACGGCGCAGCGGTGGCGGGACGCGGTGGCGCCCTACTTCGCGGTGCACGACCGGATCGGCTTCGGGCCGGAGGCCCGCGGGCCCGCGCTGTTCGACCTCACCGAGGAGGCCGACCGCTGGCTGGTCCGCCAGGTGCTCGACGACCCGGCGGGCGACCGGGACTGGGCGATCACCGCCGAGATCGATCTCGCGGCCTCGGACGAGGCCGGGGAGGCCGTCGTCTGGGTGACGGGAGTGACCGACGGGTCACCGTCCGACGTGTACGACCCGCAGGCGTAACCCGGTCGGCCCCATCGGACGGGCCGCATCGGTTACGGTGTTCCACGATCGAGAGGGCAGTCCCTCCACCGGAGCGAACGGGGGTCGGTGGATGCAGCAGGCCGATGTCGCCGCTGCATGCGTCGACCACGGCCGGGCACTCGCCGCCGACGAGCTGCCCGCGCCCTCGGAGCTCGTGGCCGCCTGGACGGCCGCGCTGGCCCGCCGGTGCGCGCAGCCCGCCACCGAGCTGCGCCCGCTGCTGGAACGGCTGACCGGGCGGCTGCGGCGGGCCGCGACCGCCGAGATCCTCGATCCGGCCGAGGTCACCGAGGCGGGCCGCGAGCTGGTCCGCGCGCGGATCACCGACCCGGCCTGCCTGGAGGTCTCGATGACCGTGGTCGGCGCGCACCTGGAGCGGGCGGCGGGCACCGGCGACCGGGTCCGGCGGACCGCCGCGGTGCAGGCGTCGTTCGTCCGCGGCTTCACCGAGGCACTGCGGCTGCAGGTGCTCGCCGACCAGGAGCAGGTCACCCGGGCCGCGCTGGACGCCCGCCAGGTCGCCGAGCGGGCCCGCTGGGCGTCCGAGACCCGGTTCTCGGCGATGTTCGACTCGGCCGCGGTCGGCATCGTGATCTTCGACCCGCACGGCCGGTCGATCGAGGCGAACGACGCCGCCGCGGCGATGCTCGGCTACTCCCGCGAGCAGCTCACCGGGATGAGCGTCGGCGACTTCGTGTCCGTCCAGCAGGCCCCCGAGCTGTGGGCGGAACGGCCCCGGCTGCTCGACGGCTCGCTGGACCGGCTGCGCGTCGTGCGCCCGGTGCGCCGTGCCGACGACGCCGAGATCTGGATCGATGCGGTGGTCACCCCGCTGCGCGAGGACGACGGCGCGACCGACCACCTGGTCGCCGTGCTCAGCGACGTCACCGAGCAGCGCGAGCTGCAGCGGCGGCTGGAGCACCAGGCGTCGCACGATCCGCTGACCGGGCTGCCGAACCGCTCGCTGTTCTTCGGCCGGCTGGCCGCGGCGATCGCCGAGCCCCGCCCGGACGGCACCCGGCCGGGCATCTGCTATCTCGACCTGGACGGGTTCAAGGTCGTCAACGACACGCTCGGGCACCAGGCGGGCGACCGGCTGCTGGAGGTGCTCGCCGCCCGGCTGCGCGCCGCCCTGGAGCCGGAGGGGCATCTGGTCGCCCGGATGGGCGGCGACGAGTTCGTCGTGCTGGTGCCGCGGACGGCCGACCGGGCCGACCTGGAGGAGGTCGCCGGCCGGGCGCTGGGCACGGTCCGCAGGCCGGTCCGGATCGACGGCCGGGACATCGTGATCTCGGCGAGCGTCGGGGTGGTGCGGCACGACGGCGAGCTCGGCGCCGACGAGCTGCTGCAGGCCGCCGACACCACGCTGTACTCGGCCAAGCGGGCCGGCCGCGGCCGCTACCTGCACTACGACCGGGAGCGGCACCGCTCGGACGTCCGCCGGTTCGAGCTGTCGTCGCAGATGCCGGAGGCGCTGCGCCGCGACGACTTCGTGGTCGTCTACCAGCCGCTGGTCCGGCTCGCCGACGAGCAGACCGTCGGGGTCGAGGCGCTGGTGCGCTGGCAGCGCCCGGACGGCGAGCTGCTCGGCCCGGACCGGTTCATCCCGCTCGCCGAGGAGACCGGGCTGGTCGTCCCGCTGGGCAGGCGGGTGCTGGACGAGGCGTGCCGGCAGGGCCGGACCTGGGCCGACGCGCACCCGGAACGGCCGCTGCTGGTCAGCGTGAACGTCGCCGCCCGCCAGATCGTCGAGTCCGATCTGGTCTCGGACGTGGCGGCCACCCTGGACCGCTACGACTGGCCGGCCGAGCGGCTGCAGATCGAGCTGACCGAGTCCGATCTGATGGGCTCGCCGGGCGGGCCGCCCGCGACGCTGCGCGAGCTCGAGCGGATGGGCGTGCGGATCGCGATCGACGACTTCGGTACCGGCTACTCCAACCTCGCCTACCTGCGGCACCTGCCGGTGCACGTGCTGAAGCTGGCCGGTCACTTCGTGGCCGGCTCCGCCGAGCGCGACGACGTCATCCTGCGCACGCTCATCTCGCTGGCCTCCGCGCTGGACCTGGAGGTCACCGCGGAGGCCGTCGAGACGCGGGAGCAGGCGCTGCGGCTGCGCGAGTACGGCTGCGCGAACGCCCAGGGCTGGTACTACGCGCCCGCGGTCGTCCCGGAACGGATCCCGGACCTGCTCCGCGACCCGTTCCTGCGCGACGGCGGCTGAGCGGCGGGCCGGTCAGCCGTTGCGCTCGTCGCGCCAGGCGAGCCAGTCCTTCAGCCGGCTCAGGTCGTAGCCGCCCTGGCCGTCCTGGCCGACGGTGAACAGCCGCACGCCGGCGTCGTACAGGGCCGGGCCGAGCTCGTCGGGCCCGTGCTCGACGGCGACCGAGCGCTCGATCTCGGCCGGGTCGCGGCCGATGTCGCGGCAGTGCGCGTCCAGCACGCCGCACTTGTGGGCGACGGTCGCGACGTCGCCGAAGCCGTGCCAGATGGTGGCGTGCTCGGCGGTGTAGCGCAGCGTCTTCTTCTCGCCGCCGCCGCCGACGAGCACCGGGATGTCGCGGGTCGGCGCCGGGTTCAGCTTCGCCCAGCGGGCCCGGATCCGGGGCAGCGCCGCGGCGAGGTCGCGCAGCCGGTCCCCGGCGGTGCCGAACTCGTAGCCGTACTCGTCGTAGTCGCGTTCGAACCAGCCGGCACCGATGCCGAGGATCAGCCGGCCGTCGGAGATGTGGTCCACGGTGCGTGCCATGTCGGCGAGCAGCTCGGGATTGCGGTAGCTGTTGCAGGTCACCAGGGCGCCGATCTCCACCCGGGAGGTCGCCTCGGCCCAGGCGCCGAGCATCGTCCAGCACTCGAAGTGCCGGCCGTCGGGCTCGCCGTAGAGCGGGAAGAAGTGGTCCCAGTTGAAGACGACGTCGACGCCCGCCTCCTCGGCGGCCGCGACCGTTCGGCGGATGTCGGCGTAGTCGGTGTGCTGGGGCTGCAGCTGCAGCCCGACGCGGACGGGGCGCGGATCGGTCATGGGTCCATCCTGGCCGACCGGGCCGGGTCGCGCCGGGCGGATCCGGGGCCGGTGCCTGCCCGGTCCCGGATCAGAGGTTCCGCAGCCCGGAGAGCACCCGGTCCATCAGCGCCATGCTCGGCCCGTCCTCGGCCGAGGAGACGCCGTGCACGGTCAGCCTGCCCTCGCCGGCCAGGTCGTCGATGAGCACCCGCGCGACGCCGAGCGGGATCCCGGCCAGTGCGGCCACCTCGGACACCGACCGGGTCTGCGCGCAGAGGCTCAGCACGGCCGCCTGCTCGGTGCCGAGCACCGGTGCCGGGCCCGGCACCGGCCGGACCGAGACCAGGGTCTCCAGCCGCAGCTCCATCCGGACCCGGGTCCGGCCGCCGGTGATGACGTACGGGCGGACCGCGGTGAACGCGGCCTGCGGGGCGGGCTCGGCGGTACCGCCGAGGACCGGGAGCGGCGCGGTGTCGGACTCTGTGCCGAAACCGGCGTCGGGGTCCGGGCCGGAGCCGGTACCGGGGTGGGGATCGGGGCCGGTGCTGCTGCCGGCACCGGCAGCGCCCGCGTTCCCGGTCCGCTCCCGTTCGGCCGCCGCGGCGCGCTCCGCGGCGCGCTGCTTGCGGGTCTTGCGGCTCCGCTTGGCCGAGTGCCCGCCGAACCGCGCCCCGGTGACGCCGATCAGGTTCTCGTCGGCCTCCGGCTCCGGGGGCTCGGGCTCGGCCGCCTCGGCCGGGCGCCCGTGCGGGTGGTCCGGATCGGGGGCATGCCGGGACGGGCGGGCCCCGAACCGGGCACCCGTCCGCCCGATCTCCGACGGTGCCATCCACCCCTCCGCTCCCGAGCCGCCGGTGGCGGCGGCGTCGTGCTCTCGATCGCCGGGAGTGATCATCGCCGGGACGTGATCACTGTGGGCGATCAGGAAGACGCACAGGGTGCACCGACTTCGCTACCGAGCGGTGTCCAGCGTGTCACGGGCGTGTGACACGGACGAGGATCCGCAGGTCACGAACCCGAAAAAGCGCCCGATCGGAGCACGACACACCCCGGCCGTTCAGCCCAGCGGGCTGCGCGGGAGGAGCCGGTCGGCGATGATCTTCTTCTGGATCTCGCTGGTCCCCTCGAAGATCGTCGTGAGCCGGGCGTCCCGCCAGTGCCGCTCCACCTGGTGCTCGGTGGTGTACCCGTTGCCGCCGTGCAGCTGGATGCCGTCGGCGGTGACCTCGGCGGCCATCTCGGTCGCCACCAGCTTGGCCATCGCGGCCTCCCGGGCGCACGGTTCGCCCTGGTCGAGCCGGTGCGCGACGTGCTGGTAGAACGACCGCGCCTGCTCGACCCTGGCCGCCATCGTCGCGAGGGTGAACCGGACGGCCTGGAAGTCGCCGATCGGGTGCTCGAACTGCCGCCGCTGCTGCAGGTACCGCACGCAGTCCTCGACGGCCGCCCTGGCCAGCCCGACCGCGCGGGCGGCGGTGTGCACGCGGGCGATGTTCAGCCAGGCCTGCGCGTCGGCGAAGCCCTCGCCGCCGTCGCCGAGCTGGTTCGTGACCGGCACCCGCAGGCCGTCGAACTCGAGATCCCAGGTGACGAAGCCGTGGTAGCCGATCTTGTCGATCGGGCTGCCGGTGAGCCCGGCCGGGAAGCTGTCCCGCTCCTTCTCGACGACGACGGTGGCCAGCCCGGCCGAGCGCTTCTCCCCCGGCGCCGGGTCGTCGGTGCGGACCAGCACCTGGATGAAGTCGGCCGCCTTCGCGTTGCCGGTCCAGCGCTTCCGGCCGGTGATCACGAACTCGTCGCCGTCGCGGACGGCGCGGGTCTCCACCGCGGCGAGATCGGAGCCCGCGTCCGGCTCGGACAGCGCGATGGCGCCGATCCAGTCGCCGCGCGCGCTGCGCCGCAGCAGCTCGGCGCGCCGGTCCGGGTCCGCCACGGCGGTGCCGGCGCCCTGCGCCCTGGCGATGATCGACCCGACGCTCATCCAGGCCCTGGCCAGCTCCTCGGCGACCATGCAGTACTCGAAGGCGCCGAGGCCGAGGCCGCCGTGCTCGCGATCGACCGTGATCCCGAAGTAGCCGAGCTCACCCATCTCGTCGAGCAGGTCGCGCGGGATCTCGCCCCGGCGCGGATCGAGCTCGTTCGCCACCGGGAGCACCCGGGCCGTGGCGAACTCGCGGGCCTGCTTCTGCAGGGCCTCCCGCTCCGGCGTGTGGTGCGGCGCGGTCAGCACCGGGACGGGCGGCTCGCGGAGGTCGTCGGTCATCCGCGCAGTATCACCGCCGGGGCCGTGATCCGCTGCGGGCGCGGTCACTCCGGTGCGCCCCGTAGGTGCGCTGCACCCGTGCGCGATGCATCCAGCCATGCGCACGTCGGCATCCTGTGTCACGGTCGGGAACGGCGGCGCGGCCGGCGCGGGGGCGGCACCCGGGCGCGTCCGCCGGTTCCGGTCCGCGACCGCGGACCGCACCGATCGTGAGGGGAGCCAGTCTCATGCCCGACAACCGC
Organism: Pseudonocardia kongjuensis; assembly: GCF_039526905.1. Taxonomy (NCBI): domain Bacteria; kingdom Bacillati; phylum Actinomycetota; class Actinomycetes; order Pseudonocardiales; family Pseudonocardiaceae; genus Pseudonocardia; species Pseudonocardia kongjuensis. Next base: position 396,086 of record NZ_BAAAJK010000001.1, read on the forward strand.
GTGGTCGTCTACAAGTCTCCGGGTGAGGTCGCCGTCGAGTCGATCGACTACCCGAAGCTGGAGCTCCCGACGGACGTCGTGGACGGCCTGAAGATCAAGAAGAAGGCCCCGCACGCCGCGATCCTGAAGGTCGTCACCACCAACATCTGCGGTTCCGACCAGCACATGGTGCGCGGCCGCACGACCGCCCCGGCCGGCCAGACGCTCGGCCACGAGATCACCGGCGAGATCGTCGAGGTCGGTGACGACGTGCTGTTCGCCCGGCCGGGCGACATCTGCTCGGTGCCGTTCAACATCGCCTGCGGCCGCTGCCGGATGTGCAACGAGGGCAAGACCGGGGTGTGCCTCAACGTCAACCCGGCCCGGCCGGGCGCCGCCTACGGCTACGTCGACATGGGCGGCTGGATCGGCGGCCAGGCCGAGTACGTGATGGTGCCGTTCGCCGACTTCAACCTGCTGCGGTTCCCGGACCGCGACCAGGCGCTGGAGAAGATCCTCGACCTGACGATGCTGTCCGACATCTTCCCGACCGGCTACCACGGGGCGCTCACCGCGGGTGTGACGACCGGTTCGACCGTGTACGTGGCCGGTGCCGGGCCGGTCGGGCTGGCCGCGGCGCACGCCGCGCAGCTGCTCGGCGCGGCCACCGTGGTCGTCGGCGACATGGTCGCGTCCCGGCTGGAGCAGGCCCGCAGCTTCGGCTGCGAGACCGTCGATCTCACCGCCGGTGGCACCCTGCCCGAGCAGCTGGAGCAGCTGCTCGGCGAGCCGGAGGTGGACGCGGCCGTCGACGCCGTCGGGTTCGAGGCGCGCGGGCACGGCAAGGACGCCGACGAGGCGCCCGCGACGGTGCTGAACTCGGTCATGGAGGTGACCCGGGTGGGCGGCGCGCTCGGCATCCCCGGCCTGTACGTGACCGGCGACCCGGGCGCGGTCGACGACGGCGCGAAGGAGGGGACGCTCGGCGTCCGGATCGGGCTGGGCTGGGCGAAGTCGCACAGCTTCACCACCGGGCAGTGTCCGGTGAAGAAGTACAACCGGCAGCTGATGCAGGCGATCCTGTCCGGCCGGGCGGACATCGCGAAGGCGGTCAACGCCACCACGATCTCGCTCGACGACGCCCCGCAGGGCTACCGGGACTTCGACGGCGGCGCCTCGCGCAAGTACGTGATCGACCCGCACGGGTCGGTCGCAGCCTGATCCCCGCCCCGCCCCCGCCCCGCCGCACGGGCTGCGGCGGCTCGGGGGCCGGGGTTCAGGGCCGGTCGGCGGCCCGGCGGTACAGCTCGGCGGCGGCCCGCGAGAAGCCGTCCGGGACGTCCACCGCCGCGAACGCGGCCGCGGCCTCGTCCATCTCCCCCGCCCAGCGCCAGCCCTTCGCCGCGGCCTTCGCCCGGACGTCGGCCAGCGCCCCGTCGTGCTCGATCCCGCCGCGGGCCAGCTCGTCGTGCAGCGCGTCGGTCACCCCGAACCGGGCCGCCGCCTCGGCCATCGCCAGCCACAGCGTCGGCAGGGCCTTGCTCTGCAGCGCGAAGCACGCCTTGAGGCCGCTGGCGGCGCCGAGCCCGTCGAGCGTCCGGACGTCGAACGGACTGCCGTCGAACAGGCCCGCCAGCGCGTCCGCGCCGGGGCCGGAGAGCCACAGCACGGTCGTCCCGCGCTGCCACGCGGGCGGCCCGATCACCGCGCCGTCGCACACCACGGCCCGCTCGCCGAGCAGCTGCGCGATCGCCCGGACGGTGTCCGGCGCGATCGCGTTCGCCTCCAGGTAGACCGGCCGGTCGGTGCGGCCGGCGAGACCGGCCGCCACCTGCTCGGCCACCTCGCGGGCGGCGTGCGGCGGGCAGATCGAGACGATCACGTCGGACCGGGCGGCCAGCTCCGCGACGTCCGGCACGGCGACCAGGTCGGCGAGCTCGGCGCGCTTGGCCGTGGCGTGGCTGCGGCCGGCGTCGGCCCAGATCACCGCGCCCGCGCGGGCCTTGAGCGCCGACCCGATCGCGGCCCCCATCGCTCCGGGGTGCAGGATCCCGATCACCGGTCGGGGCGGCAGGCTCGTCGGCATGGGGATCATGATGCCCCGCACGACCCGCCGGTGGCGCATCGCGGCGCGGACGGGCACGGTCGGTCCATGAGCGTTCCCAGTACCGACCCGATGTTCACCGGCGACGCCGTCGGTGGCTGGCTGCAGCTGCCCTCCCCCGCGGTCGCCGAGATCGTCGGCTCGGCCGGGTTCGACAGCGTGTGCGTCGACACCCAGCACGGCCTGATCGGCGACGACAGCGTGCTCGGGATGCTGCAGGCACTCACCGCTTCCGGCACCCGGTCGCTGGTCCGGGTACCGGGCCACGGTGCGGAGGCGATCGGCCGGGCGCTCGACCGCGGCGCCGACGGCGTGATCGTCCCGCTGGTCGACACCGCCGAGCAGGCCGCCGCCGCGGTCGCCGCCTGCCGGTTCCCGCCGGCCGGGAACCGCAGCTTCGGTCCGGTCCGGCCGTCCTGGCTGGGGCGCGAGCCGCTGGCCGGTGGGCGCTGCGTGGTGATGGTGGAGACGGTCGCCGCGGTCGCGAACCTGGAGGAGATCCTCACCGTGGAGGGGCTCGACGCGGTCTTCGTCGGCCCGTCGGACCTCGCCCTGGCCTACGGGCTCCCGCTCGCCGCGCAGGCACCGGACGCGCCGGACGCGGCCCGCTACGGCGAGCTGATCGAGGGGATCACCTCGCGCTGCGCGGCGGCCGGGGTGCCGGTGGGGATCTACTGCAACTCCCCCGCGCACGCCCGCCGCTTCCGCGGGCTCGGCTGCACCTTCACCATGCTCGCCGCCGAGCAGGCCATCCTGCGGGCGGCCTGTGCGGAGCAGCTCGCCCAGGCCCGCGCGAGCTGAGCCCGCGACTCGCCGACGGCGGCAGCCGCGGCGTGGAGTGGCGGTGCGCGAGTTGCCGGCTCGCCGCGCGCGGCTCGCACCCCGGCGGCGGGGCCCCGCACCCCCAGCAGCTCGGTCTCGCACCCCAGCGGCTCGGTCTCGCACTCCCGGCGGCTCGGTCTCGCACCCCAGCGGCTCGGTCTCGCACCCCGGCGGCCCGGCCCGCACCCCCAGCTCTCCGCCGCACCGGTTCCAGCAGGTGCGCCGACGAGCGCGGGGTGCGGCACCCGAGGGGCGGGGTGCGGGCTCCGGCCGCGGTCCGGGCCGGATCGCGACCGGGGTGTCAGCGCAGCGCGTCCAGGATGGTCTGCGCGGCCAGGGTCGGGGTGAGCCCACCGGTCCGGACGTCGGTGGTGAGCGCGGGCAGCTTCTCCTGCAGGCCCGGGTCGTGCAGCAACCGGTCCATCAACCGGTCCCGCACCATCTGCCACATCCACTCGACCTGCTGGTCGGCCCGCCGGGTCGCCAGCTCACCGGCCTCGTCGAGGGCGGCCCGGTGCTCGCGGACCTTCTCCCAGACCGTGTCCAGGCCCATCCCGGTCTGGGCGGAGCAGGACAGCACCGGCGTCCGCCAGGTCGACGACGTCGGCGTCATCATGTGCAGCGCCCCGGCGAGCTCGCGGGCCGCGGCCCGGGCGTCCTGCTCGTGCCGCCCGTCGGCCTTGTTGACGGCGACGACGTCGGCGAGCTCCAGGATGCCCTTCTTGATCCCCTGCAGCGAGTCGCCGGTGCGCGCGATGGTCAGGAACAGGAAGGTGTCGACCATCCCGGCGACGGTCGTCTCGGACTGGCCGACACCGACCGTCTCGACCAGCACGACGTCGTACCCGGCGGCCTCCATCACCACCATCGTCTCCCGGGTGCGGCGGGCGACCCCGCCGAGCGTCCCGGCCGACGGGGACGGCCGGACGAACGCGTGCGGGTCGACGGCGAGCCGGGGCATCCGGGTCTTGTCGCCCAGGATCGACCCGCGGGTCCGCGTCGACGACGGGTCCACCGCCAGCACCGCGACCCGGTGCCCCTGCCCGGTCAGCCGGGTCCCCATCGCCTCGATGAACGTCGACTTGCCGACGCCGGGCACGCCGGAGATGCCGACCCGGACGGCGCCGCCGGACTTCGGGGTCAGCTCCAGCAGCAGCTCCTGCGCGGCGCGCTGGTGGTCGGGCCGGCTGGACTCGACGAGCGTGATCGCCCGGGCCAGCCGGGTGCGGTCGCCGGCCAGCACCCCGCGGGCGAGGTCCGCGGGATCGGGGACACGCGGGGCCATCAGGACCTCCGGTTCTCGGGGTTCGGGACGGGGCCGCACCCGGACAGGGGGGAACGGGGGCCGGCCCGGTCGTCGGGCACGTCCGGTCGTTCCCCCCTGCCGGGGATCAGTCCGCGTAGACGGTGCCGGTCCCGGCCGCCTCGTCGGGGTCGTCGTGGCCGAGCGCGGCCGAGAGCTTCCCGAGCAGGTCGACGGCCGCCTCGGCGATGACCGTGCCGGGCGGGAACACCGCTGCCGCACCCATCTTCAGCAGCTCCGGCACGTCGGCGGGCGGGATGACGCCGCCGACGACGACCATGATGTCCTCGCGGCCCAGCTCGGCCAGCTCGTGCCGCAGCTCCGGGACCAGCGTGAGGTGTCCGGCGGCCAGCGAGCTGGCGCCGATCACGTGCACGTCGGACTCGGCGGCCTGCTTCGCGACCTCGGCCGGGGTCTGGAACAGCGGGCCGACGTCGACGTCGAAGCCGATGTCGGCGAACGCCGTCGAGATGACCTTCTGGCCGCGGTCGTGGCCGTCCTGGCCCATCTTGGCGACCAGGATCCGGGGCTGGCGGCCCTCGGCGGCGGCGAAGGTGTCCACCAGCTCGCGGGCGCGGTCGATCGCCGGGTTCTTCCCGGCCTCCGAGGAGTACACACCGGAGATGATCCGGATCTGACCGGCGTGCCGCCCGAAGACCTTCTCCAGCGCGTCCGAGATCTCACCGACGGTGGCCTTGTTCCGGGCCGCGTCGACGGCCAGCCCGAGCAGGTTGTCGGCGTCGTCGCGCCGCCCGCCCTCGGCGATCTTCTCGGCGACCGCGGTGAGCCGGCGCAGCGACTCGTCGAGCGCCCGGTCGTCGCGCTCGGCCCGCAGCTTCTGCAGCTTCTCCAGCTGCTCGCGGCGCACCCCGGCGTTGTCGACCTTGAGCACGTCGATCTGCTCGTCGACGTCGACCACGTACTTGTTGACGCCGATCACCGGCTGCCGGCCGGAGTCGATCCGGGCCTGGGTGCGGGCCGCGGCCTCCTCGACGCGCATCTTCGGGATGCCCGCGTCGATCGCCTCGGCCATCCCGCCGGCCTTCTCGACCTCGTCGATGTGCGCCCACGCCCGGCGCGCCAGGTCGTAGGTGAGCTTCTCGACGTAGTAGCTGCCGCCCCACGGGTCGACGACGTTCGTCGTGCCCGACTCCTGCTGCAGCAGCAGCTGGGTGTTGCGGGCGATCCGCGCGGAGAAGTCGGTGGGCAGCGCGAGCGCCTCGTCGAGCGCGTTGGTGTGCAGCGACTGGGTGTGCCCCTGGGTGGCGGCCATCGCCTCGACGCAGGTGCGGACGACGTTGTTGTAGACGTCCTGCGCGGTCAGCGACCAGCCGGAGGTCTGCGAGTGCGTGCGCAGCGACAGCGACTTCGCGTTCTGCGGCTCGAACCGGTTCACCAGCTTCGACCAGAGCAGGCGCGCGGCCCGCATCTTGGCGACCTCCATGAAGAAGTTCATGCCGATCGCCCAGAAGAAGCTCAGCCGGGGGGCGAACTTGTCGATGTCGAGCCCCGCGTCGACGCCGGCCCGCAGGTACTCCACGCCGTCGGCGAGGGTGTAGGCGAGCTCCAGGTCGTTCGTCGCGCCGGCCTCCTGGATGTGGTACCCGGAGATCGAGATCGAGTTGAACTTCGGCATCTTCGCGCTGGTGAAGCCGAAGATGTCGGAGATGATCTGCATGGACGGCTGCGGCGGGTAGATGTAGGTGTTGCGGACCATGAACTCCTTCAGAATGTCGTTCTGAATGGTCCCGGTCAGCTTCTCCGGCGCGACGCCCTGCTCCTCGGCCGCGACGATGTAGAGCGCGAGCACCGGCAGCACGGCGCCGTTCATGGTCATCGACACCGACATCCTGTCCAGCGGGATGCCGTCGAACAGCTGGCGCATGTCCAGGATGGAGTCGATCGCGACGCCGGCCATGCCGACGTCGCCGGCGACCCGCGGATGGTCGGAGTCGTAGCCGCGGTGGGTCGCCAGGTCGAACGCGATCGACAGGCCCTTCTGCCCGGCGGCCAGGTTCCGGCGGTAGAACGCGTTCGACTCGGCGGCGGTGGAGAACCCGGCGTACTGGCGCACCGTCCACGGCTGGTTGGTGTACATCGTCGGGTACGGCCCGCGCAGGTACGGGGTGATGCCCGGGTAGGTGTGCAGGAAGTCGACGTCGGCCAGGTCGTCCGCGGTGTACAGCGGCTTGACGCCGATGCCCTCCGGGGCCTCCCAGGTGGGGGCGGATCCCGCCCAGGCCGACGACGGTGTGCTGCCCGAGTGCAGCGGCACGGAGCTGAAGTCGGGAATCCGGGTCACTTCGATCCCTCCAGCGAGGTGTGCACGTCGTCGATCACGGCCAGGGCGTCGCAGCCCGCGAACAGGTACCCGTCCACCCCGGGGACCTCCTCCTTCGGCTTCCCCGCCAGCAGGATGCGGGTCGCGCCCGCCGCGCGCAGCGCGGCGGCGGTGTCGGCGGCCCGCTCGGCGTAGAGCTCGTCCGACGAGCACAGCACGGCGACCGCCGGGCGGTCACCGGCCAGGTAGGCGTCGGCGACGGCCTGCGCGGTCTCGGTCGGCCCGGCCTCGGCGGCGTCGATCCCGCCGGCGCCGAGCAGGTTGCGGGTGAACCCGGCCCGCGCGGTGTGGACGGCCAGCGGGCCGATCGTGGCGAGGAAGACGGTGGGGCGGCGGCCGTCCCGCTCCAGCGCGGCGTCCGAGCGGTCCCGCTGGATCTCGTACGCCTCGGCGGGCCGGTAGAGCGGCAGGCCGCCGCGGGCCACCGGGGCCGGCAGCGGATCCCGGACGACCGGCTTCTCGTTCAGGTCGGGGAACTCGGAGACGCCGGTCAGCGGGGTCTTCCGGCGGGCGACGTCGGCCTCCCGCTTCGCCCGGACCTGCCCGACCCGCTCGGCCACCAGCCCGGAGTCGAGCGCGGCGACGGCGCCGCCCGCGCCCTCGATCTCCTGGAAGAACTCCCAGGCGACCCGGGCGAGATCGTCGGTGAGGTGCTCGACGTACCAGGAGCCGCCCGCCGGGTCGATGACGCGGGCCAGGTGCGACTCCTCGACCAGCAGGTTCTGGGTGTTGCGGGCGATCCGGCGGGAGAACGGCTCGGCGGCGCCGATCGCGGCGTCGAACGGCGGCACGGTGACCGCGTCCGCCCCGCCGACGCCGGCGGCGAAGCCGGCCACGGTGCCGCGCAGCATGTTCACCCACGGGTCGCGGCGGGAGAACAGCACCTCGCTGACGACCGCGTGCTGGCGCTGCGGGACGTCGGTGCTGCCGGCCGCCTCCAGCACCCGCGCCCACAGCCGGCGCGCGGCGCGCAGCTTCGCGATCGTCGGGAACTGCTCGGGGGTGGCGGCGTAGCGGAACTCCAGCACCCGGGCCGCGGCGGGCACGTCCAGCCCGCCGGTGGTGCCGTCCACCAGGGCGCGCAGGTAGGCGACGCCGGCGGCGAGCGACCAGCCCAGCTCCTGAGCGTCGGATCCGCCGGCCTCACGGATCACCCGGGCGTCCACGGTGACGGCGGTGACCTTCGGGAACGACCCGGCGACCCGGCGGGCCAGCTCGGCGACCGATCCGGTGTCCGGCCCGGACCCGGTGCGGGCGCGCAGGCCGATCGGGTCGGCGCCGAGCGAGCCCAGCAGCTCGGCGTCCTCGACGCCGTTGCGGGCGGCCAGGTCCAGGTACGCGCCGCCGGCCTCGACGGCGTCGGCGCCGGCGTCCAGCGCGACCGCGGCCAGGTCCAGGTAGACGCCGTCCACGGCGGCGGCGATCGCGTCGATCGGGATCCCGCCCTCGCCGACCCGCAGCCAGACCGAGTTGACGCCGCACTCCAGGTCGGCGAGCAGCGCCTCACGGACCGCGGCCGGATCGGTGCCGGTGTGCCGCTGGCGGATGTCCCAGCCGCCGGGGACGTGCCCGTCGGTCAGCGCACCGCGGGTGAAGGGCCACGCCCCGGGCACCCCGGTGGCGGGCAGCTCCGCCACGTCCTCGGACGCGTAGAGCGGGGCCACCCGGATGCCGTCGGCGCTGGTCCGGGTCAGCGCGGCGACCCCGGCCCCCGGTTCCGCGTCCTCGCCGATCCGGCCGGACCTCCGTACCACCGCGTCGACGGCGGCGGTCCACTGCTCGCGGGTCACCGGGTCGAACCCGCCCGCGAGGACCAGCTCGTCCGGCTCCGCCGGACCGTCACCTGCGTCGACCGCCGCCCGGTCGCTGCCCGTCATCCGCTCAGTTCTCCTCACCGGCCCGCGGGCGGCCTCGTTGCCCCGCCCGGCGCCGCCGTGATGACGCCGCCGAAGTGCAACGGAGTCTAGTGACGGCACCCGGCCGGGGGCATCGGCTGTGGTGAGACGCGCACGGCCTGTGACGCACCCGACGGCCTGGAACACAGCGGGCCGGTGCGGCATTGTGCCGTCCATGCCACCCGTGACCCGAGGCTTCGTCGGCAGGCGCAAGCGGGACCCGCGACTGCCTCCCGGCCAGTACGACGTCGGCGACCAGTGGCCGGTGCTGACCGCCGAGCCCGCGCCGAACCTGGACACCGCCCGCTGGACGTTCCGCATCGACGGCCTCGTCGAGCGCCCGGCCGAGTGGACCTGGGACGAGATCCGGGCGCTGCCCCGCGAACGCTGGGACGGCGACATCCACTGCGTCACCACCTGGACGAAGTTCGGGATGACCTGGGAGGGGATCCCGGTCGACACGCTGCTGGAGGCGGCCGGCCCGCTGCCGGGGGCCCGCTACGTGGTGGCGCACTCGCACACCGGGTACACCACGAACCTGCCGCTGGCCGACATCACCGGCGGCCGCGCCTGGCTCGCCTTCGCCGCGGGCACCGCGCCGGCGGCACCGGCCCCGCTCACCCGGGAGCACGGCGGCCCGGCCCGGCTGCTGGTGCCGCACCTCTACTTCTGGAAGAGCGCGAAGTGGGTGGCCGGGCTGCGGCTGCTCGCCGAGGACGAGCCGGGGTTCTGGGAGCGCAACGGCTACCACGACCGCGGCGACCCGTGGGCCGAGCAGCGATTCCAGGGGGACTGATGGAGACGACCTCCCGCCGGACCCTGCGCTGGCAGCTCGCGACCGTGCTGGAGATCCGCGACGAGGCGCCGAAGGTGCGCACCTTCCGGCTCGCGCTGGCCGAGCCGGCCACCCACCTGCCCGGCCAGTACTACGTGGTGCGGCTGACCGCCGAGGACGGCTACACCGCGCAGCGCTCCTACTCGGTGGCCTCGGCGCCGGACGGCCGCGCGGAGATCGAGCTGACCGTGGAACGGCTCGACGACGGCGAGGTGTCGGAGTTCCTGCACGACGTCGTCGTGCCCGGTGACGTGCTGGAGGTGCGCGGGCCGGTCGGCGGCTGGTTCGCCTGGGACGGCTCCGGGCCGGCGCTGCTCGTCGGCGGCGGCTCCGGGCAGGTGCCGCTGGTCGCGATGCTGCGGCACGCCCGGGCGCTGGGCCGGCCGGACCTGGTGCGGATGGTGCTGTCGGTGCGCACCCCGCGCGGCCTCTACTACGGCGACGAGCTGCGCGGCCCGGAGGTGCATCCGGTGTTCACCAAGGTCGCGCCGGAGGGCTCGGCGCGCCCCGCGGGGCGGTTGCGGCTCGACGACGTCGCACCGCTGGTCCGCGGCGGGGAGACCGCGTTCGTGTGCGGGAGCCCGGCGTTCGCCGACGCCGCGGCGGCGCTGCTCGCCGAGGCCGGCCTGCCCGCCGCGGCGATCCGGATCGAGCAGTTCGGCCCGACCGGCAGCTGATCCCCCCGGGCGACGCCTCGGCGTGACAGGCCGGGCGCGCTGCACCACCATGATCGGCGCGGCCGTGCCGGTGACCACCGGGCAGGACCGCCGGGCAGGACCACCAGCCAGGGAGCGCCGATGACCGTCACCCCCGTCGAGACGTCGTTCACCAGCGCCGGCACCCGGTGCGCGGCCTGGCACCTGACCGCGTCGTCGGACGCGCTGGCCGGGCGCCGGGGGCGGCCGTGCGTGGTGATGGCGCACGGCTTCGGCGCCACCCGGGACTCCGGGCTGCTGCCGTTCGCGCAGCGGTTCGCCGCGGCCGGCTGCGACGTGCTGCTGTTCGACTACCGCGGCTTCGGCACCAGCGACGGCACCACCGACCCGGCGCTCGCCCACGACGTGCACCACCTGCGGCACCGGGCCGACTACCACGCGGCGATCGCGCACGCCCGGACGCTGCCCGGGGTGGACCGGGAGCGGATCGTGCTGTGGGGCAGCTCGTACTCCGGCGGGCACGTCGTCCCGGTCGCCGCCCGGGACGGCCGGGTCGCCGCGGTGATCTCGCAGGGTGCGGCGATGGACGGCCTCGGCGCGCTGTGGGCGGTCGTGCGCCACGCCGGTCCCGGCGGGCTGCTCGCGCTCACCGGGCACGGGCTGCGCGATCTCGCCGGGTCGCTGCTGCGTCGCCCGCCGCACCGGATCGGGGTGTACGGCCCGCCCGGCTCGGTCGCCGCGATCACCGCGCCGGACGCCGAGGCCGGCTACTCGTCGATCACCGGGCCGTCGTTCCGCAACACCGTGCGGGCCCGCGCGGCGCTGCGCATCCCGGCCAACCGCCCGGTGACGGCCGCCCCGCGGCTGCGCGCGCCGATGCTGGTCGTGGTGGCCGCCCGGGACTCCATCGCGCCGCCCGCGGCGGCCCGGCGGGCGGCGGCCCGGGCGGGGGCGGGCGCCGAGGTGCTGGAGCTGCCGTGCGGGCACTTCGACATCTACACCGGCGCCCCGTTCGAACGCTCGGTGGCCGCCCAGGTGGACTTCCTCACCCGCACGCTCTCCCCGGCGCCCGCCGGCACCTGAGCCGGCCCGAGCCGGCCCGAGCCGGATCCCGGGAGAACCCGGCCGCCGTTCCCCCGGACGGCTCAGCGCAGGCCACCGACAGCGGCAGCGGAGCGGGCTCCGACTGCGCGCAGCGGGACAGCGTCACCCTGTCGGCGCAATTTCGCCGTAACATCGTCGCCCTCCGTCGTCGACATACCCGGTGCACCACGGCGTCCCGGCCGAGCGGCTCCCCGACCTCCCCTGCTCCGCGCCCGGTCCGGCGCGCCGTCGTCCGAGGGAGTTGACGGCACGTGACGATGTCCCCGCCCCGCGCGGGCCGCGCCACCCCGCGCACCGGCCCGCACACCGGACCGCACACCGGTCCGGGGCCGCAGCGGCATCCGGACCGGCTGCACCGGTTCTTCGAGGCCACTGTGGCCCGCACACCGGACGCGGTCGCGCTGCAGGACGGCGCGCTGGAGCTCAGCTACGCCGAGCTCGACGCCCGGGCCGCCCAGCTGGCCCGCTACCTGCGCAGGCACGGGGCCGGGCCGGGCGGCCGGATCGGGATCCTGCTGCACCGATCCTGGCGCACCTACGCCGTGCTGCTGGCCGTGCTGAAGACCGGCGCCGCGTTCGTCCCGATCGATCCGGCCGCGCCACCGGACCGGGTCGGCTACATCCGGTTCGACGCCGGCCTGGACCTGCTGGTCACCACCTCGGACCTGGCCGCCGAGCTGGACCGGGACCGGCTGGTGCAGCTCGACCTGTGCACCGCCGAGGTGGCCCGGCTCCCCCGGCACCCGGTCGAACCGGTCCCGCCCGGCGCCGATCCGCTCGCCTACATCATCTACACCTCGGGCTCCAGCGGGCGGCCCAAGGGCGTCGCCGTCGCGCACCCGAGCATCTGCAACTTCGTGCACGTGATCACCCGGGTCTACGACGTCCGCCCGCACGACCGCGTCTACCAGGGCATGACGATCTCGTTCGACTTCTCGATCGAGGAGATCTGGCCGACCTTCGCGGCCGGGGCGACGCTCGTCGTCGGGCCCACCGACTCCCGGCGGATCGGCGCCGAGCTCGGCGAGTTCCTGGCCGGCACCGGCGTGACGGTGCTGTGCTGCGTCCCGACCCTGCTCGCGACCATCCCGGTCGAGCTGCCCGCGCTGCGCACCCTGCTGGTCGGCGGCGAGGCGTGCCCGGCCGGGCTGGTCGAGCGCTGGGCCCGGCCCGGGCGCCGGATGCTGAACACCTACGGCCCGACCGAGGCCACCGTGACCGCGACCTGGGGCGAGCTGCGCCCCGGCCGGCCGGTGACGATCGGTGTCCCGGTGCCCACCTACTCGGTGGTGATCCTGGACGACGCGCTGCGCGAGGTGCCCCGCGGCGAGGTGGGCGAGATCTGCATCGGCGGGCCCGGCGTCGCCGTCGGCTACGTGAACCTCCCGGAGAAGACGGCCGACCGGTTCGTCCGGCACCGCGCCGCACCACCCAACGGCGACGGCCGGCTCTACCGGACCGGTGACCTCGGCCGGATCGACGACCGCGGCGAGATCGTCTACCTGGGCCGGGCCGACGACGAGGTGAAGATCCGCGGGCACCGGGTGGACCTCGGCGAGATCGAGAGCGTCGCACTGGAGCACCCGGGCGTGGAGAGCGCGGTCGCCGCGCTCAGCACGCCGGCCGACGGCACCGGCGAGGAGCTGACCGTCTACGTGGTGCCTGCCGGGCCGGCGCACCCGGACCGGGCCGCGCTGCACGGGCTGCTGCGCACCCGGCTGCCCGAGTACATGGTCCCCGGCTACCTGGAGGTCATCGACCGGCTGCCGATGATGCCCAGCGGCAAGGTCGACCGCCCGAAGCTGCCGCCGCCGTCCGGGCCGCGGATCGTGCTGTCCGCAGGCCCGGTGGTGGGGCCGGCGACCGGGCTGGAGACCCGGGTGCGCGACGTGCTCGCCGAGGTGCTGTCGCTGGAACCCGGCCAGGTGTCGGTGACCGCCGACTTCTTCGACGAGCTGGGCGGGCACTCGCTGCTCGCCGCCCGCGTGGTGACCCTGCTGCGGGAACGCGCCGTCGGGCGGACCGCCGCGGTGCGCGACCTCTACGACCATCCCACGGTCCGCGGGCTGGCCGGGGCGCTCGATCCGGCGGCCGGCCCCGCGGCGGACGCGGCCCCGCCGCCCCCGCCGCGGCCGCAGCCGCTGCGCCACTCGCGCGGCCGCTACTCGCGCGCCGGGACCGTCCAGGCCGCGGCACTGTTCGTGCTGCTGCTGGTGATGACGCTGCCCGCGGCGGCCGTCTACGCCTGGCACGGCGGCCGGGTCGCGCCGGACGTGCTGGCCCAGCTCGCCGTCGGCGCGACCGCGGTGTTCCTGCTGCAACGCTGGGTGCTCGCGCCGCTGGCGGTACGCGCGCTGACCGCGCGGGTGGCGCCGGGCCGGTACCCGATGTGGGGCGCGGTGCACCTGCGGCTGTGGGCGGCCGACCAGCTGCTGGCGATGTCGCCGCTGCCGGTGCTCTCCGGTGGCCCGCTGGCCGCGCCCTATCTGCGGATGCTCGGCGCCCGGATCGGCCGGGACACCCACCTCGGCACGTCGGTGCTGGCGCTGCCGCGGATGCTGCAGGTCGGCGACGGCGCCACCATCGGCTACGGGGCCGCGCTGCGGCCGTGGACGCTCGGCGACGGATGGGTCACGGTCGCGCCGATCGCGGTCGGCGAGGGCGCGCACGTGGGCGCCAGCGCCGTCGTCGAACCGGGGGCGGTGATCGGCGCCGACGCGGTGCTCGGCGAGCAGTCCGCGGTCGCCGCGGACCAGGTGGTGCCGCGCGGGGAGCACTGGGCCGGTTCGCCCTGCGTGCCCGACGCCGCCGACGCCGCGGTGGCCGAGCTGACCGAACGCGGGCCGGCGCCGTCCTGGACCCGGCCGCAGCTGGCCGCCGCCGTGGCCGGCGTGCTGGCCCTGGAGCTGGTCGCGCTGGCCTCGCTGGTCCCGGCGGTGCTGCTGGTGTGGACCTCGCTGCTGCTGTTCGGCAACGGACCGGCGCTCGCCGTCGCGGTGGCGGTGGGGCCGGTGTTCGTGCTGACCGTCTGCGCGCTGGTCGCGGTCGGCCGCCGGGTGGTCGCGCCGCGCACCGGGCCCGGGGTGTTCCCGGCCCGGTCCGCGCTGGGCCTGCGGAAGTGGTTCGGCGACAAGCTGCTCGAGATGAGCCTGACCTACACCAACGCGCTGTACTCGACGCTGTACACGGTCGGCTGGCTGCGGCTGCTCGGCGCGAAGGTGGGCCGCGGCGCCGAGGTGTCGACGGCGTCGCACATCGACCCGGAGATGCTCACGATCTCGCAGGGCAGCTTCGTCGCCGACATGGCGAGCGTGGGCAGCGCGACCTTCCACAACGGCTGGATGGTGCGCCGCCCGACACTGGTCGGCCGGCGGGCGTTCGTCGGGAACGCCGCCGTCGTACCGGCCGGTTCGACACTCGGTGACGAGTCGCTGATCGGGGTGGCGACGGTGCCGCCGCCCTCCGGTGTCCCGCAGGACAGCACCTGGCTCGGTTCACCCGCGATGCACCTACCGGTGCGGCAGGACTCAGGCGACCATCCGGAGTCGATGACGTTCCGGCCGTCCCGCGGCCGGGTCGCCGAGCGGCTGGGCATCGAGTTCCTGCGCGCCACGCTGCCCGCGTCGGCGATCTCGGTGTCGATCTACCTGTTCCTGCAGTGGCTCTCCGACGTCGCCCGCACGGCGCCGTCCTGGGTCGTGGTGCTCGCCGCGCCGGCACTCGCGCTCGGCACCGCGCTGCTGCTGGTGCTGCTGGTCGCGGCGGTGAAATGGCTGGTCGTCGGCGCGTACCGGGTGCGCACCGAGCCGCTGTGGAGCCGGTTCGTGCGCCGCTCCGAGTTCGTCACCGGGCTGTACGAGGCCGCGGCCGTGCCCGGTCTGCTGACGATGCTCTCCGGTTCGCCGATGCTCCCGCCGCTGCTGCGCCTGATGGGTGCCCGGATCGGCAGGCGCACCTGCGTGTCGACCACCTACCTGACCGAGTTCGACCTGGTCGACATCGGTGACGACGCCGTCGTCGGGCGGGACGTGTCGTTGCAGACGCACCTGTTCGAGGACCGGGTGATGAAGATGTCCACGGTGACCGTCGGGGCCGGGGCGACCGTCGGCGACCGGGCGATCGTGCTGTACGACGCGGTGGTCGGCGCCGGGGTGCGGCTGGAGCCGCTGTCGCTGGTGATGAAGGGCGAGCACCTGCCGCCCGGCACCCGCTGGCGCGGGATCACCGCCCAGCCGGTCTCCGACGCGGCGCCGCCCGTCCCGGCCCCGGCCGCGGGCCCGGGCCCGGTCGCGGTCGCGCAGGCGGAGCCGACCGTGCGGACCGCCGCGGTGGACGCGCAGCGGACGACCGTCCTCACCCGGGTCGGCCCGGCCGTCGATCCGGGTCGGACCGTGCGGATGCGCTCGGTGCAGGCGGCGCGTTCGGCGCCGCGCCCGTCCGGGCCGCCGACGTACCGGGTGCCGGCGCCCCGGCCCGGCGGCGCGCGGCACCGCAGGTCCGACCGGTGAGACTGCCCCGCCCGTTCCGGCGGCCGGGCCGTCGCGCGCGGCCCGGCGCACCGCTCGCCCTGGTCCGGCGCGGCCCGGACGCGGTGCCCGGCTGCGCGGAGTCGGTGGCGGCCCTGCTCGCGTCCTCCCGGCACGGGTTCGACGTGCGGTTCGCCGGGCGCGGCGAGGAGCTGGACCTGTCCGCGGGGACGCTCGCCGCGGCGGCGCTCTACGCCGAACCCGGCGGCGGCGACCTGGACGCGGCCTGGCCGGTGGTCCGCCGGGTCCGCGGCCCGGTCCGGGACCTGGTCGCCGGCGGCGGCCGCTACCTGGGCTTCTGCCTCGGCGGCTATCTCGCCGGGGCGACCCCCGGCTTCGGGCTGCTGCCCGGCGACACGGACCGCTGGATCGGCACCCGCGGCGCCACCGTCGAGCACGACGGCGACGCGCTGGTCCGGATCGACTGGCGCGGCCGGGAGCGCACCCTGTTCTTCCAGGACGGGCCGCGGTTCCTGCTCGATCCCGGCGCCGCGGGCGGCGTGCTGGCCCGCTACCCGAACGGCGAGATCGCCGCGGCGGTGCTGCCGTTCGGCGCCGGGCGGATCGGCGTGGTCGGCCCGCATCCCGAGGCCGGACCGGACTGGTTCGACGACGCCGGGCTCCCCCGGGCCGACGCCCGCGACCTCGGCCACCAGCTGATCGACGAGGTGATGGCATGACCCGACCGACCCCACCGCCGGGACCGCGGGTGCCCGCGCCCCGCATCGACGGGCCGACCGTGCGCACCGCGCCCGGCCGGATGCCCCCGCCCGCCCGGGTGCCCGCACCCCGCGGTCCGCGGCGCCCGGCCCACGGGGCGCCCGAACCACGACACCCGGTCCCGCGCCCCCGGTCCCGCACGGCACCCCCGGCCCTCCCGGTCACAGCACCGCCGGCCCGCCCGGTCACAGCCCCGCCCACCACAGCACTCCCCACCACGGCGCCGGCCACGGCACCGCCCACTGCACCGCCGCCCACTGCACCGCCGCCCACCACAGCACTCCCGGCCACAGCCCCGCCCACCACAGCACTCCCCACCACAGCACTCCCCACCACAGCACCGCCCACTGCACCGCCGCCCACCACAGCGCTCCCGACTGCAGCACTCCCCACCGCAGCGCCGCCCGGTGCAGCGCCACCCACCACGGCACTCCCTGCCGCAGCGCCGCCCACCACAGCCCCGCCCACCACAGCCCTCCCCACCACAGCACTCCCCACCGCAGCACCGCCGCCGGCTCCCCCACCCACCGGCACGTCCGGCCCGCCGGCCGCCACCGCCGAACCCCGCCGTCCCGCGCAGCGGTCCCGGCTGATCGGCGTGGACGCCGCCCGCGGCGTCGCGCTGCTCGGGATCATCGCCGTGCACGCGCTCGTCGAGACCACCGACGACGGCGTCTCCACCGCCAGCTACCTGATCTTCGGCGGCCGCTCGGCCGCGCTGTTCGCCGTGCTCGCCGGGGTGTCGTTCGCGTTCCTGACCGGCCGGGCCCGGGTCCGGCCCGGACCGGACCTGTGGTCGGCCGCCGCGATGCTCGCCACCAGGGCCGGCATGCTGATGCTGATCGGGCTGGCGCTGAGCTGGACCGATCCGACGATCGCCGCGCTGATCCTGCCGTACTACGCGATCGCCTTCCTGCTCGCGATCCCGCTCGTGGCGCTCCCGACGGCGGTGCTGGCACCGCTGGCGGCGGCGCTCTGCCTGGGCGTCCCGGTGCTCTCGCACCTGGTCCGCCCGGCCCTGCCGGTGCCCGACCTCGGCAATCCCTCGCTCACCGGCCTGGTCACCGATCCGCTGGGCCTGCTGTCCGAGCTGACCGTCACCGGCGCCTACCCGGGCGTCGTGTGGCTCGCCTACCTGGCGGTGGGGATCGTCGTCGGGCGGCTGCGGCTGTCCTCGGCGCGGACCGCGGCCGGGCTGCTGGTCGGCGGGACCACCGCCGCACTGGCCGCGACCGCGGCGTCGATCTGGCTGCTCGGGCCGGGCGGCGGCTACGCCGCGATCGCCGCGGCGGGCCCGCCGGAGCTGCTCGACTCGGCACCGACGATCGCCGACGCGGTCACCGGCTACCCGGACGGGGTCACCCCGACCACCACCTGGTGGTGGCTCGCGACGGTGGCGCCGCACTCGGGCACCCCGCTCGACGTCGTGCAGACCAGCGGATCGGCGCTCGCCGTGCTGGGCGCGATGCTGCTCCTGGCCGGGATCGGCACCCGCGGCGTGTCGACGGTGCTGGGGCACCTGCTGCGCCCGCTCGCCGCGGCCGGCTCGATGACATTGACGTTCTACGTCGCGTCCATCCTGTTCATGAACTCGCCGCTGGACACGTTCGGCCCGCTGGAGGGCTACCTGTGGCAGGTCGCCGTCGCGCTGGCGGCCGGGCAGGCCTGGCGGCGGGCGGTCGGACGCGGCCCGCTGGAGACGCTGGTGTCCGCCCCGGCGCACGCGGTGCGCGACCGGGTGCGCTCGGCGAGGCGCACCGGCACGCCGGCCGCCGCGGGCCGGCACCGGGGCTAGCCTCGTCGCATGATCGACCCGAGCGGCCGGTGGTACCGCGCGTTCGTCGTGCTCGCCGTGGTCCCGGCGGTGCTCGGCGGGTGCGCCGCCGCGGGGCCGGGTGCCGGGCGGGCCGCGCCGGACCCGGACCGGCCGGTCGTCGACGCCGCCCTGGACCTGGCCCCCGATCTCGGCTCGGCGACCGGCACCCAGTCCGTCCGGTTCACCCCGGACGACCGGACCTGCGAGCTGGTGTTCCGGCTGTGGGCGAACCGGCCGCCCACCGTCGCCGACGGCACGTCGTCCGAGATCACCCGGGCCGCCGTCGACGGCATCCCGGTCACCCCGGTGACCGAGCAGGCCGGCGCCCCCGAGGGCGCGCCGGGCACCCTGGTCGAGCTGCCGCTGCCGGCCTGCGTCGACGCGGGCACCCCGGTCACCGCCGAGCTCGGCTTCCGGATCACCCTGGGTGCGGACTCCGGGCAGCGGATCGGCCGGTCGCCCGCCGCCGGGACCGCCTGGCTGGGCTCCCCGCTGCCGCTGCTCGACCACGTGCGCGGCCGCGGCTGGGTCCGCGGGGACGCCGTGCCGCTGGCCGGTGAGACGGTGGTGTCGGAGGACTTCCGGCTCGCGTCGCTGGCCGTCACCGTCGACGACGACCAGCAGGTCGTCGGGGTCGGCACCCCGGCCGGCCGGACCGCGGCGGGCCCGGGCCGCAACACCCACACGTTCACCGCGGACGCGATCCGCGACGTCGCGATCGCGGCGGGCGACTACACGATCACCGGGTCCACCGTCGGGACCACCCGGGTGCGCGTCGCGCTCCCCGCCCCCGGCGGGCCCGGGGTCACGGACGGCACGGGCGGGCTGCGCGGCACCGCCGCCGACTGGACCGCCGCCGTCGCCGAGTACCTCCCCCGGCTGGAGGCGCTGCTCGGCCCGCACCCCTACCCGGACCTGTGGCTGACGATCGTGCCCACCCAGAGCGACGGCGTCGAGTTCCCCACCCACCTGCAGTTCGGCGACGTCGACGACGACACCCGATCCGCGCTCACCGCGCACGAGCTGGCGCACATGTGGTTCTACGCGCTCGTCGGCAACGACCAGGGCCGCGACCCGTGGCTGGACGAGTCGTTCGCCACCTGGGCCCAGGCCGTCGTCGCCGACCAGGCCGGGTACTACCGGCCGGAGCGGTACTCCCCCGCCGCGGACGGCCGGATCGGCGACCCGATGACGGCGTGGGACCGGCGCGGCGGCGGGTTCTCCGGGTACGTCACCGGCGTGTACGACCAGGGGGCCGCGGCGCTGCTGGAGGGCCGCCGCCGGGTCGGCGCGGACCGGTTCGACGCCGCCGTACGGGACCACATCGACCGCAACGCGCACCGCGTCGTCGAGCCGGCGGACGTGCGCGAGTCGTTCGCCGGGCTGCCCGAGGTGCTCGAGGTCCTGCGGGAGCACGGCGCGTTCGACGGGCGCTGAGCGAGCGGACCGGTGACCACCCGGGGGTGGCGCGCACACCACCCCCGGGCTGTCGCCGGGGATCCCGGGGCCGGGTCGGCGCTGGTCAGCGTTCGTCGACCACCCGGCGGGCCTTGAACGTGGTCTCCGGCAGCGTGCCGGGTGCGAGCAGCACCGCGGGCACCCGGATGCCGAGCACCCGGCTCAGGGCGGCCTCCAGCTCGGGCTGCAGCGCCGGGTCGCCCTCGGCCTCGACGGTCATCTCGTCCAGCGCGCCCGGCCGGGTCACCCGGATCCGGAACTCCGGGCCGAGGCCGGGCACCGAGCGCACCGCGGTGTCGACGGCGCTCGGGTAGATGTTGGCGCCGCGGATCACCAGCATGTCGTCCAGCCGGCCGAGCACGCCCTCCGGCAGCCGCGGGTAGGTGCGGCCGCAGGGGCACGGGTCGTCGGCGAGGTAGGACTCGTCGCCCGGGGCGAACCGGATCATCGGCTGGGAGTCCCGCCACAGGTGGGTGTAGACGACGGCGCCCCGGGTGCCCGCCGGGACGGCCGCGTTCGGGTCGTCGGCGTCGACGATCTCGGTGAACACCTCGTCGGTGAACAGGTGCGTCCCGGTGCCCGCCTCGCAGCCGACGTTGGTCTGGAACGGGTACATCTCCGACGTCGATCCGGCGTCCGCGACGACCGCACCCCAGCCGTCCTCGATCACCCGGCGGGTGCCCGGCAGCGAACCGCCCGGCTCGCCGCCGACCAGCAGGTGCGCGACGGTGTTGGCGCGCAGGTCGAAGCCGTGCTTCTCGGCGACCGAGAGCAGGTGCACCGCGTACGACGGGGTCGCCGAGAACACGGTGGACCCGAGCCGTTCGATCAGCTCCAGGTGCCGGACCGAGTCGGTGATCCCGATCGGGAACAGGGTCGCCCCGATCCGCTCGGCGCCCTGCACGACGCCCCAGCCGCCGAAGAACAGCCCGAACGGGAAGCCGACCTGCACGACGTCGTCCGGGCGCACCCCGGCGCACCACTGCGCCATCGCGTGCACCTCGCCGGCCCGGTCCCAGTCGCCGCGGGAGACCGCGTACATGGTCGGCGTCCCGGAGGTGCCGGACGAGCCGTGGATCCGGGCGATCCCGCCGGTCGGCCGCTCCGGGGTGTAGCTGCCGAACGGCGAGTGCTCGGCCTGGTCGGCCACCAGCATCGCCTTGGTGATCACCGGGACCTTCGCGGTGAAGTCGGCGAGCGAGCGGACCTGGTCGGGATGGAAGCCGTGCGCGTCGTAGTGCCGGCGGT
Organism: Pseudonocardia kongjuensis; assembly: GCF_039526905.1. Lineage (NCBI taxonomy): Bacteria > Bacillati > Actinomycetota > Actinomycetes > Pseudonocardiales > Pseudonocardiaceae > Pseudonocardia > Pseudonocardia kongjuensis. The sequence continues at coordinate 416,893 of NZ_BAAAJK010000001.1, forward strand.
AGAACGGCAGGCAGTGGTAGACGTAGCCGAGCTGGGCCTGCACCCGTTCCAGGATCAGCCCGTCGCGTTCCGCGGGATCGCGGGTCTCCCGCTCCGCGTCCCAGTACCGGGGCCAGTCCCGCCCGTCGGCATCGGCCATCAGGCGATGCCGAGGGCGACGTTCGCCATCCGCTGCCTGCGGTCGAGCCGCTCCCGCCGGGTGAACTGCGGGACGACGTAGCGGGCGAACAGCTCCAGCGAGCGGTTCCACTTGTCGGTGGTCACCCAGTCCCGGCAGTTGATCAGCAGCGTGCCGAAGCCGCCGACCTCCTCCTCCAGCTCCTTGAGCTGGCGGGTGCAGTCCTCCGGGCTGCCGATGATCCACGGGATGTTGTCGACCATCCAGTCCAGCGTGAGATCGGCGTCGGACATCTCCTCGCCGATCAGCATGAGGCCGCCGAGGCCGAGCCCGAACAGGTAGTCGTAGGACCGCTTGACGCCTTCCCGGATGTCGCGCAGCGCCTGGTCCCGGTCGTCGGTCACGTAGACCTCGCGGACGATCCGCCAGTTGTCCCGGGTGACGGCCGGGTCGATGCCGGACCGGGCGCCGGCCTCCAGCATCGCCGCGCCCATCGCGCGCAGGTCGGGGGCGTGCGGGTAGGTGCCGTTGTCGATCGGGGCGAAGTGCACCGACAGCGGCTTCCAGCCGCGCTCGCCGCACTTGGCGTAGTTGTGCACCCCGGTGAGCCCGGCGATCGCGAACGGCGGGACGTCCTGGTAGGGGCCGACCTGGAGCTGGCGGTTCTCGTACTTCCAGTACAGGCCCTCGTAGCTGACCGGGTCGTCGGAGGTCAGCAGCTGCCAGATGATCTCCAGCGCCTCGTTGGTCCGGGGGGCGGCCTCGGCAGGCTCCAGCCCGAACAGCGCCTTGTCGGTGGGCAGCCCGCCGCCGCCGAAGCCGTACTCGAGCCGGCCGTGCGTCAGGTGGTCGAGGAACGCCATCCGCTCGGCCACCATGAACGGGTCCTGGTAGGGCAGGTTGATGACGCCGGTCCCGAGCCGGATCCGGTGCGTCAGCGCGCTCGCCTTCGCGATCATGAACTCCGGCACCGGGACGTTCTCGAAGCCGCCGGTGTGGTGCTCGCCGATCCAGAACTCGTCGAACCCGAGCCGCTCGGCCTCCACGATCGCCGCGATGTCGCGGTCGTAGGACAGTGTCCAGTTCTCGATCGGCGGGTGCTCCGGCATGGTGAAGAAGCCGAACTTCATCGGTCGGGTCCTTTCGGGCGGTCCGCGGAGCGGCAGGTGGACAAACATATGTTTGGCGTCAGCGCTGCAACGAGCCTGTCGGGGATCAAGGTGACTGTCAATAATGCCTGCGGGGTCAAATGCCTGCCGTTGATAGTCGAACCACTGTTTGCTTTCATACGGCTGTGACCATCGTCGATCCCCGGCCCCGCATCGTCGCAGCACCGGACGGTGCCGGAGTCGTGGCCGGAGTCCGCTGCACCGACCACGAACGGTGCCCCGGCCGGGCGGCGTTCGACTGGCCCGCCTGCCCCAGCTGCGGCGGCACCGTCGAGCCCGCCGAGTTCGGGCCCGGCGGCACCGTGTGGAGCAGCACCGTCGTCCGGATCCAGGTGCCCGGCCGCACCCCGCCCTACGCACTCGCCTACGTCGATCTCGACGACGGCCCCCGGGTGCTCGCGCACACCGCCGAGCAGCAGCCGGTCGGTTCCCGGGTGCGGCTGCTCGGCCCCAGCACCCGGCACCTGATGGGCCACCCCTGCGACGGGGACGACGGGGACGTGCGCGCCGAGCCGTCCCCGTGAGCAGCCCGCCGATCGCCGCCGTCGAGGGGGTCGGCACCTCCCGGTTCGGCAGGCAACCCGGGACCGGGCTGGTCCGACTGGCGTTCCAGGCCGTCGACGAGGCGTTCCGGGACGCGGGCGGACCGCGCGCGGTCGACGCCGTCTGGGTCGGCTCGGTGTTCGCGCCGGCCGGCACCGCGCAGCGGGTGCTGCGGGCGATCGGGATCTCCGGCGTCCCGGTGCTGAGCGTGGAGAGCGCCTGCGCCAGCGGCACCTCGGCGTTCGCCGAGGGCTGCGAGGCGATCCGGACCGGCCGGTACCGGCGGGTGCTGGTGCTCGGGCTGGAGCAGATGAGCACCGCGTTCGACGGCGCGATCGTGCCCGAGCCGAGCGACCCGGAGGGCTGCTCCGGACTGGCCCTGCCCGCGCTCTACGCGATGGCCGCCACCCGCTGGCTGGCCGAGGACCGGGTCACCGCCGGGCAGCTCGCCGCGGTGTCGGTCAAGAACCACGCGCACGCCGTGCACAACCCGCGCGCCCAGTACTCCGGGCGGCACACCGTCGAGGAGGTGCTGGGCTCGCGGATGGTCGCCGATCCGCTGACCCTGCTGCAGTGCTGCCCGGTCTCCGACGGCGCCGCCGCGGCCGTGCTCGGACCGCCGGCCCCCGGCCGGGTCGGGGTCCGCGCCGTCGCCGCCCGGTCCGGGCGGCCGTGGGACCACACCTCGGACCGGGTGTGGGGGCACGACCTGGTCCGCGACACCGGCGCCGACGTGTGGGCGGCGACCGGCGTCGATCCGCGCGAGGTGGACCTGGCCGAGGTGCACGACGCGTTCACCATCGGCGAGCTGGTGACCGCCGAGGCGCTGGGGCTGAGCGCCCCCGGTGCGGCGGGCGCGGACGCCGCGGCCGGCCGGACCGCGCTCGGCGGGTCGCTCCCGGTGAACCCGTCCGGCGGGTTGCTCTCCCGCGGGCACCCGCTCGGCGCGACCGGGCTGGCCCAGGTGGCCGAGATCGTCTGGCAGCTGCGCGGCGCGGCGGGCGGGCGGCAGGTGCCCGGCGCCCGGCTGGGCCTGGTCGAGACGATGGGCGGCGGCGTCAGCGTGCTCGACGGCAACGCCTGCGTGGTCGCACTGCTGGAGCGCGGGTGAGCGCGCCCCCGGAGACCCTGGAACTGCTCGACGACGCCGCCGTCGCCGATCCGTACCCACTGCTCGCGCACTGGCGGGAGCACGATCCGGTGCGCTGGAGCGAGCGGTACCGGTCATGGTTCGTGACCCGCTACGCCGACGTCGACGCCGCCCTGCGCGATCCGCGCTTCTCCTCCGACCGGATCTCGCCGTACCGCCGGGCCCGCGGGCGCGCCCCCGGCGACCCGCGGGTGGAGGCCGCGTTCGCGGTGCTGGAGGACTGGATGGTGTTCCAGGACCCGCCCCGGCACGGCAGGCTGCGGCGGCTGCTCGGCCGGGCCTTCACCCCGCGCGCGGTGCAGCGGCTGCGGCCGCGGATCGCCGAGCTGACCGACCGGCTGCTCGACGACGTCGCCGCCGCCGGGTCGGCGGACCTGATCGCCGATCTCGCCTATCCGCTGACCGCGTCGGTGGTCGCCGAGCTGCTCGGCGTGCCCGCCGACGATCTCGACCGGTTCAAGTCCTGGTCGGACCGGATCACCGGCCTGGTGTTCGGCGGCCTGGGCGACCCGGACCGGCACACCGACGGCGCCGAGGGGATGGCCGAGCTCACCGGGTACCTGGCCGGGCTGGTCGAGCGGGACCGCACCGAACCGGCGGGCGGGCTGCTCGGCGCGCTGCTGCGGGCCCGCGACGGCGACGACACGCTCACCCACGACGAGGTCGTCGCGACCGGTGTGCTGCTGCTGTTCGCCGGGCACGAGACCACCACCAACCTGATCGGCAACGGGGTGCTGGCCCTGATCCGCCATCCCGGCCAGGCCCCGGACGCCCCCGGCACCGTCGAGGAGGTGCTCCGGTTCGACGGCCCGGCCAAGACGATCGCCCGGCTGATGATCGCCGACGTCGAGCTGGGCGGCCGGACGCTGCGCCGCGGCGACCGGGTGTTCCTCTGCCCGGCGGCGGCCAACCGCGATCCGGAGGTCTTCCCCGACCCGGACCGCTTCGACGTCACCCGCACCCCCGGCCGTCAGCTCGGGTTCGGGCTGGGCCTGCACTACTGCCTGGGTGCGCCGCTGGCCCGGCTGGAGGCGTCGATCGCGATCCCGGCGGTGTTCGACCGGCTCGGCAGCCCGGTCGTCGACGGCCCGCTGCGCTGGCAGCCGGTGCTGCTGTCCCGGGGGCTGGACCGGCTGCCGGTGCGGATCACCCCGGCGTGAGCGCTCAGCGCGCGCTCCACCCGCCGTCGACGGCCAGCGTCGTCCCGGTCAGGTAGGACCCGGCGTCGGAGGCGAGCAGCAGCAGCGGCCCGTCCAGCTCGTCGGGGCGGCCGATCCGGCCGAGCAGCGCGCAGTCCGCGATCCGCCGGGCGTGCCCGTCGGAGGCGAGCAGCGGGCCGGTCAGCTCGGAGGCGAACCAGCCGGGGGCCAGCGTGTTCACCCGGATCCCGTGCCGGGCCGACCACTGGGCGGCCAGGTCCCGGGTCAGGCCGGCGATCCCGGCCTTGGACGCCGAGTAGGCCGCCTCGGGCAGCGGGCCGGTGGCCGAGCCCAGCGCCGATCCGATGTTGACGATCGACCCGCCGCGCCCGCCGGCGATCATCGCCCGTCCGGCGTGCACGGCCATCCGGTAGGCGCCGAGCAGGTTGACCGCGAACAGCGCCGCGGCCCGGCCGGGATCGTCGTCGGACTCGGCCCGGGCCGCGTAGCCGGTCCCGGCGTTGTTCACCAGCACGTCGAGCCGGCCCAGCTCGCGCACCGCGGCGTCGGCCAGCCGGGCGCAGTCGCCGTCGTCGGTGACGTCGGTCGGGACCGCGACGCAGCGCCGGCCGGCCGCCCGGACCGCGTCCTGCGCGGCGGCGAGTCCGTCGGCGCGGCGGGCGCCCACCACCACGTCGGCGCCGGCCGCGGCGAGCACCCCGGCGAACCGCAGGCCCAGCCCGGACGACGCCCCGGTCACCACGGCCACCCGCCCGTCCAGCCGGAACGACGGGTTCGCCTGCGGGGTCACAGCCCGTGCTCGTCCCCGAAGGAGCGCGAGATCCCGAGCATCCCGGAGCCCGCCACCAGGCCGCCCAGCAGCTGCGCGAACAGCTGGTCGGCGAGCGCCCGGTCGGCCTCGGGGCCGCGCGGGACGAACCAGTGCTGCATCCAGCCCAGCGTGCCGACGACGACGTAGGCGGCGGTGCGCGGCTCGCCGGCCAGCGCGAGCTCGCCGGTCCGGACGCCCTCGGCGAGCAGCGCCTCCAGCGCGTCCATGTACTGCTCGTCCATCTCGCGGAACTCGGCGAACCGGGGCGAGGGCATCCGGCCGAGGTGCTGCAGGTAGACGAACGCGGCCGGATGGCAGTCGGCGAAGATCCGGACCTGCATCCGGATCAGCTCCCGCAACCGGACGGTGACGGTGCGGCCGGAGGAGGTGCGCAGCCGTTCCAGCTCGGCGAGCAGCTGCCGGGCCGGCTCCTCGACGACGGCCAGCAGCAGCTCCTCCTTGGAGGCGACGTAGTTGTAGATGCTGCCCTTCAGGATCCCGACCCGGGCGCCGATGCTCTCCAGCGTCGCGTTCTCGTAGCCGCGGTCGCGGAACTCCTCGCTGGCAGCGGCGACGATCTCCGACCAGCGGCTCGGGCGGGGCACCCGGACAGCCTAGTGCCACGGCGGCCGTGTCGGGGGCCACGCCACCCCGTCCACCATCGATCTTCTACTTCCGGTAGAACTACTACTGGACGTAGAACTTCGCGGAGACGAGGTCCGGATGGACGCGCTCGACCTGGCACGCTGGCAGTTCGGGATCACCACGGTCTACCACTTCCTGTTCGTGCCGCTGACCATCGGACTGTCGGTGATCGTCGCGTCGCTGCAGACCGCCTGGTACCGCACCGGCCGGACCGAGTACCTGCGCGCGACCAAGTTCTTCGGGAAGCTGTTCCTGATCAACTTCGCGATGGGCGTGGTCACCGGGATCGTCCAGGAGTTCCAGTTCGGGATGAACTGGAGCGCCTACTCCACCTTCGTCGGCGACGTCTTCGGCGCCCCGCTGGCGATGGAGGCGCTGATCGCGTTCTTCCTGGAGTCCACCTTCATCGGACTCTGGATCTTCGGCTGGGACCGGTTGCGCAAGGGGGTCCACCTGGCCTGCATCTGGGCCGCGGCGATCGGCTCGAACCTGTCCGCCTACTTCATCCTGGCCGCGAACGCCTGGATGCGGAACCCGGTCGGCTACGAGGTCGACGAGGCCACCGGACGGGCCCGGCTCACCGACATCGGCGCGGTGCTCACCAACCCGCAGGCCTGGTCCACCTACTTCCACGTGATCGCCGCGTCGTTCGTGATCGCCGGCCTGTTCGTCGCCGCGGTCAGCGCCTGGAAGCTGATGCGCGAGCGCTGGCCCGGCCCGCAGGACGGCGCCCCGCACCACACCGAGCACGAGCTGTTCCGCAAGAGCCTGCGCGCCGGGTTCCTGGTCACCGCGATCGCCGGTGCGCTGGTGGTGGCCTCCGGCGACCACCAGGCCAAGCTCGCCGCCACCTACGAGCCGATGAAGCTCGCCGCGGCCGAGGCGCTCTGGGAGAACGAGCAGTCCGCCGGCTTCTCGCTGTTCGCCGTCGGCGACGTCCAGGGCAGCCGCAACCACGTCAACGTCCAGATCCCGGGCGTGCTCAGCTTCCTCGCCACCGGCAGCCCGTGGGGTGAGGTGCAGGGCATCGAGAACGTCCAGGCCCAGTACGAGCAGCTCTACGGCCCCGGCGACTATCGGCCCAACATCGCCGTCCTGTACTGGTCGTTCCGGCTGATGATGGGGCTCGGGCTGGCCGGGGTGGCGGTCTCGGTGGCCGGGCTGTGGCTGACCCGCCGGGGCGCGCTGCCCGGCCGGCGGTGGATGTACCGGGTGGTCGTCGCCGCGCTGCCCGCCGCGCTGGCCGGGAACATCTTCGGCTGGATCCTCACCGAGATGGGCCGCCAGCCCTGGACGGTGCGCGGCGAGCTGCTCACCGCGGCGAGCGTCTCCCCCGGCGTGAGCCTGGGCCAGGTCGCCTTCTCGCTGGCGACGTTCACCCTGCTCTACGGCGTGCTCGCGGCGGTCGAGGCCGGCCTGCTGTTCCGCTACGTCAAGGCCGGGCCGGGCGCCGCGCTGCCCTACGAGCCCGATCCCGAACCGCAGGAACGCCGCGACCCGGCGTTCAGCTACTGACCGCACCGCACCCACGAGGAGATCCGGGATGGACCTGCCCACCGTCTGGTTCCTGGCCGTCGCCGTGCTGTGGACCGGCTATCTCGTCCTGGAGGGCTTCGACTTCGGGGTCGGGATGCTGCTGCGGGCGTTCGGCCGCACCGAGGACGACCGCGAGGTCGCCCTCGGCGCGATCGGCCCGGTCTGGGACGGCAACGAGGTCTGGCTGATCGCCGCCGTCGGCGCCATGTTCGCGGCGTTCCCGGCCTGGTACGCCGCCACCTTCTCCGGCTTCTACCTGCCGGTGCTGTTCGTGCTGCTGGCGCTGATCGTGCGCGGCGTCGGCCTGGAGTACCGGGCCAAGCGCGACGACGCCCCCTGGCGGGCCCGCTGGGACCTGATGATCGGGCTGGGCTCGCTGGTGCCGTCGTTCGTCTGGGGCATGGTGCTGGCCAACCTGGTCCGCGGCCTGCCGACCCGGGTCACCGAGCCGGGCAGCGGGGCGAACACCGTCGTCACCGCCTCCCCCGGCGGCCTGTTCAACGGCTACGCGGTGCTCGGCGGGGTGCTCACCACGGCGCTGTTCCTGCTGCACGGCGCGGTCTTCCTGGCGCTCAAGACGGACGGCCCGGTGCGGTACCGGGCCCGCCGGTTCGCCGTCCGGGCGGTGCTGCCGGTGCTGCTGGTGACGGTCGCCTTCCTGGCCGCCACGCTCGCCCTGCGCGACCCGTCCTGGACCACGCCGGTGGCCTGGGCGGCCGGGACGGCGCTGGCGGTGGCCGGGATCGCCCTGCTGCTGGGCCGCGAGGGCTGGGCGTTCACCGCCACCGCGACCGCGATCGGCGGCCTGTCGGTGGTGCTGTTCGGGCAGCTGTTCCCGGAGCTGCTGGTGTCGGCGACCGATCCGGCGCACACCCTGACCGTGGCGAACGCGGCGTCCGCCCCCTACACGCTGACCGTGATGAGCTGGGTGGCCGTGGTGTTCCTGCCGCTCGTGCTGGGCTACCAGGCCTGGAGCTACTGGGTCTTCCGCAGGCGGCTGGGGGGCGAACGGGTCGAACCGGGCGGGACCGACGGCCCTGCCGGGGCCGCGCTCCCGGCGCCACGATGAACGGCGTGACCCCGGCCGCCCCAGCCGCCCCACCGGCCGCCGCCGGACCACCGGTCGATCCCCGGCTGCTCCGCTCGGCGAGCGCGGTGCGGCTGCACCTGCTCGTGGCCGCGGGCTGCGGTGTCGCCGCGACCGCGCTGATCCTGGCCCAGGCCTGGCTGGTGTCCCGGGTGATCGCCGGCGCGACCCCGCAGTGGGGGCTCGACGGCAGCCCGATCGGCCCCGGTTCCGGCCTGGACACGCTGTTCTGGCTGGTCGTCGCCGTCGCCGGGATCGCGGTGGCGCGGGCCCTGCTCGCCTACGGCGCCGAGGCCGCCGCGCTGCGCAGCGCCGCCCGGGCGAAGTCGCAGCTGCGGATGCAGCTGGTGCGCAGGCTGGCGGCGGCCGGGCCGGACCCGGGGCGCTCCACCGGCACCACGGTCACCCTGGCCACCCGCGGGCTGGACGCGCTCGACGACTACTTCGCCCGCTACCTGCCGCAGCTGGTGCTCGCCGTGCTCGTCCCGGTGGCGGTGCTGGTCGTGGTCGCCGACGCGGACTGGATCTCGGCGGTCGTCATCGGGGTGACGCTGCCACTGATCCCGATCTTCATGGCGCTGGTCGGCATGCACACCCGGGCCCGCACCGAGCGGCAGTGGCGGATGCTGTCCCGGCTCGGCGGGCACTTCCTCGACGTCGTGCAGGGGCTCCCGACGCTGGCCCTGTTCCGGCGGGCCGGGATCGTCGCGGAGAAGGTCCGGGACACCACCGACGAGCACCGGCACGCGACGATGGGCACGCTGCGGGTGGCGTTCCTGTCGGCGTTCGTGCTGGAGCTGCTCGCGACGCTGGCGGTCGCGCTGGTCGCCGTCGAGGTCGGGCTGCGGCTGCTCTACGGCAACCTCGACTACGCCACCGCGCTGTTCGTGCTGATCCTGGCCCCGGAGGCGTACCTGCCGCTGCGCGAGGTCGGCGCCCGGTTCCACGCCAGCATGGAGGGCGTCGCCGCCGCCCGCCAGGTGTTCGACGAGCTGGACCGCCCGGCCGGTGGCCCGGCCGGCGGCACCGGCACGCCGCCGCCCGCGGCACCGGCCGGGCGCGGCCTGGCCGTGCACGACCTGCGGGTGCGCTACCCGGGGCCGGACGGCGGCCCCGGCGGCCCCGGCGGCACCGACGCGCTGTCCGGGCTGTCGCTGACCGTGCGGCCGGGCGAGTCGGTGCTGCTGCGCGGGCCGTCCGGGTCCGGGAAGTCGACGCTGCTCGGCGTGCTGCTCGGGTTCGTCGCCCCGGCCGCGGGCACCGTCCGGATCGACGGCCCCGGGGACGGGCCCGGGGACGGCACCCCGCTCGCCGGGCTCGATCTCGACGCCTGGCGGCGGACGGTCGCCTGGGTGCCGCAGCAGCCGCACCTGTTCGCCGGATCGGTCGCCGACAACGTCCGGCTCGGCGAACCGGACGCCCCGGACGCCGCGGTGCACGCCGCCGCCCGCCGGGCCGGGCTGGACGCCGTCGTCGCCCGGCTCCCGCAGGGCTGGGACACCCCGCTCGGCGAGGGCGGGGCCCGGCTGTCCTCGGGCGAGCGGCAGCGGGTCGCGCTGGCCAGGGCGTTCCTGCGGGACGCGCCGCTGGTGCTGCTCGACGAGCCGACCGCGCACCTCGACCCGGACTCGGCCGAGGCGGTCCGGGCCGCGGCCGCCGAGCTGCTGCGCGGGCGCACCGCGATCGTCGTCGCGCACGACGCGGGCTGGACCGAACACACCGACCGGACCGTCCGGATCGACCGGATCGACCGGCCGGCGGGTCCGGAGCCCGAGCCGGGGCCGGAGCGGGAGCCGGAGCCCGCCGGGGCGGCCCACCGGGAGGCGCACCGATGACCCGCGACACCACCGTCCCCGGCTCCCCCTGGGCGCTCGCCGGCACCGTGCTGCGCCCGCGGGCCCGTGGCATCGTCGGCGGCGCGCTGCTCGGCGCGCTCGCCACCGCCTGCGGCGCCGGGCTGCTCAGCCTCGCCGCCTGGCTGCTCGCCACCGCCGCGCAGCACCCGTCGGTGACCGCGCTGAGCATCGCCGTGGTGCTCACCCGCGCGCTCGGGGTGGGCCGCGGCGTCGCGCGCTACGCCGAACGGCTGGTCGGGCACGACGCGGCGCTGCGCGCGCTGGCCGACATGCGCAACCGGGTCTACGCCCGGCTCGCCGCCGCCGAGCCGATCCGCCGGTTCCGCTCGGGCGACCTGGTGTCCCGGCTGGTCAACGACACCGACTCGGTGCAGGACCTGGTGGTGCGCGGCGTGCTCCCGCCGGTCGCCGCGCTGGTCGCCGGGTCCGGCGCGGTGCTGCTGGCGACCGCGCTGCTGGTGCCCGGCGGCGCCCTGCTCGCGACCGGCCTGCTGCTCGCCGGGGTGGCGGTGCCCGCGGCCGCCGCGGCGCTGTCCCGGGGGCCCGCCGCGCGCTCGGCACGCGCCCGGTCGCGGCTCGCGACCGGCCTGGTGGACCTGCTCGACGGCGCCCCGGACCTGCTGGCGCACGGCGCCACCGGGCGGATGGTCGCCGAGGTCGAGCGGGCCGACGCGGAGCTGACCCGGGCCGCCCGCCGGGACGCCGGGCTGCTCGGCCTGAGCGCGGGCGCCGGCGCGCTGGTCGCCGGGCTGACGCTGGCCGGGATGCTGCTGCTCGGGGTCGCCGCGGTCGACGCCGGGACGCTCGGCTCGGTCCCGATGGCGGTGCTGGTGCTGACCGCGCTGGCCGCGTTCGAGATCGTCGCGCCGCTGCCGGCGGCGGCGGCGAAGCTGGCGGCCGTGCGGGCCGGTCTCGCCCGGCTGGTCCCGGTGCTGCGGGCGGAGCCCGCGGTCCGGCACCGCGAGCCCGGCGGCACGCCGCTGCCGGCCCGCGGCGACCTGCGGATCCGCGGGCTGACGGTGACCCACCCCGGTGCGCAGGACCCGGTGCTCGACGGCCTGGACCTGGACCTCGCCGACGGCGAGCACGTCGCGCTGGTCGGGGCGAGCGGCTCGGGCAAGTCGACGCTGGCGGCCGTGCTGTTCCGGTTCCTGGACCCGGTCGCCGGGTCGGTCACCCTGGGCGGCGAGGAGCTCACCACCCGCCCGCCGGACGAGGTCCGCGCGGTGGTGTCCGGGGTCCCCGCCGATCCGCACGTGTTCGACTCGACGGTGCGCGAGAACCTGCGCCTCGCCGCGCCGGGGGCCGGCGACGACGAGCTGGCCGCCGTCCTGCGCCGGGTCGGCCTGGGCGCTGATCTCGGCCTGGACGACGAGGTGGGCGCGCACGGCGCCCGGCTCTCCGGTGGCATGCGCCGCCGGCTCGCGCTGGCCAGGGCGCTGCTCGTCGATCCGGCCGTGCTGGTGCTCGACGAGCCGACCGCGCACCTGGACCCGGACACCCGCGACGCCGTGCTGGACGACCTGCTCGCCGCCGCGGCGGACCGGTCCGTCCTGCTGATCACCCACGATCCGGCCGTCCTGCACCGGCTCGACGCCGTGTACACGTTGCGTGACGGACGGTTGCACGCCCGCACGGGGGTTGTGGTCGGCGCGACCGAACCACGGCAATACCCTGATGCGAACGTCTGAGGGCGGTTGCCGCGGTTCCTGCTCTCAGTCGGGTCACAGGAGCCCACTGCAACCCTGGGGTCCGGCCCCCGGGTGACACGGTCTCGTCCGGTGGTCGTGAACCCCCCGTGTCAGCGACCGTGTCAGAACGTGAGGTCCCACCCCGTGCGAGCGTCCCGCCATCCATCCCCGACGTCCCCGGCGCGGTCCCTGCCGTCCGGCCCGTTCCGGATACGGCGGGTGCCCGCCCTGGCCGCCTTCGTCGTCGGCCTGCTCGCCGTGGCGTCCTGCACACCGGGTGACACCGGCACGACGGAGAACCCGCCGTCGACCTCCCTGGAGGCGTCCGCCCGCGCCGTCGACCTGGACGCGGGCTGGACCTGGGACCGCCAGCCCGGGCCGATGGAGCTGGGCGTCACGCACACCCAGAACAGCCTGGACGACACCGAGCCCGCCGAGGCCCGGCAGCGCGGCGTGGACATCCTGTCCAGCCTCGGCGAGGAGTACCAGAACCACCACCTGATGGGCTTCGGCACGCTGAACCCGGAGCCCTCGCCCGGCGAGTTCGAGTGGGGCTCGCTGGACCGCCGGATGGAGCTCACCGAGGAGACCGGCGGCAAGGCGATGCTCACGCTGTGCTGCTCGCCGGACTGGATGAAGGGCGGCCCGCCCGGCGTCACCTCCTGGGAGCGGATCGAGATGGCGCCGCTGCCCGAGTACTTCCGCGACTACGCGAACCTCGCCCGCGAGGCCGTGCAGCGCTACCCGCAGGTCGACCGGGTCCTCGTCTGGAACGAGCTCAAGGGCTTCTACAACGAGGAGGAGAACCGCTGGGACTACGAGGGCTACACGGCCTTCTACAACGAGGTCTACCAGGCGGTGAAGTCGGTCCGGCCGGACATCCTGGTCGGCGGGCCGTACGTGGTGATGAGCAGCCTGCCGGTGGACTCGCCGGACGCCTCGGACATCCGCGGCCCGTGGGGCGCGCTGGACCAGCGGCCGCTGGACGTCATCGAGTACTGGCTGGAGAACAACGTCGGCGCCGACTTCATGGTGGTCGACGGCGCGACCACCAACCGCGGCCAGCAGGACGCGATCTCCCCGGTCGACGTCGGCGCCGAGAAGTTCTCGGTGATCGACCGGTGGATCCAGGAGCGCACCCAGCTGCCGATCTGGTGGGCCGAGTTCTACGCCAACGTCCCGGCCGACTCCGAGGCCGGCTTCGGCACCGAGGCCAGCGCCGTCTCCACCCTCGCCGTGATCCAGGCGATGGCCCGCAGCGGCACCCAGGGTGCGCTGCTCTGGGGCCCGGAGGGCAGCGAGTCGCTGGACTACTCGTCGCTGTGGAGCCCGGCCACCGAGCCCGACGGCGGGCAGCCGACCCCGCTGACCGACGCCTGGCGCTGGCTGGTGCCGAAGATGCGCGACGGCGACGTCGAGCTGGGCCGCGCGCAGGGCGACTCCACGCTGGCCGCGTTCCGCACCGCGGACGGCTCGGTGCTGATGATGAACCTGGCCGCCGAGCCGGTCGCGGTGCCCGGCCAGGAGGACATCCCGGGCTGGGCGATCATCCCGATGGACAACTCCGCCTGACCGCCCGGGCGGGCCGGACCGGACCGGTCCGGCCCGCCACCGGGCCGGGGCGTCGTCAGGTCTTCGGGCCGCCCGCCACGTAGACGACCTGCCCGCTGACGAACGACGACCGCTCGTCGACGAAGAACGACACGGCGTTCGCGATGTCCTCCGGCGCGCCCGGCCGCTGCACCGGGATCTCGGCGGCGCGGGCCGCCTTGAACTCGTCCCAGTCCACGCCGAGCCGCTCGGCGGTCGCCTTGGTCATCTCCGAGGCGATGAACCCGGGCGCGATGCAGTTCGCGGTGACGCCGAACTTGCCCAGCTCGATCGCCAGGGTCTTGGTGAAGCCCTGCAGGCCGGCCTTCGCGGCGGAGTAGTTCGCCTGGCCGCGGTTGCCCAGCGCCGAGGTGGACGACAGGTTGACCACCCGTCCCCACTTCGCCTCGACCATGTACTTCTGCACGGCGCGGGTCATCAGGAACGAGCCCTTCAGGTGGACGCCCATCACCGCGTCCCAGTCGCCCTCGGACATCTTGAACAGCAGGTTGTCCTTGGTGATGCCGGCGTTGTTGACCAGGATCGTCGGGTTGCCGAGCTTCTCCACGACGGCCCCCACGGCGGCCTCGACGGCGGCCGCGTCGGCCACGTCGGCGCCGAACGCGGCCGCGGTGCCGCCCGCGCCCTCGATCGCCTCGACCGTCGCCTTCGCGGCCGACTCCTCCAGGTCGAGCACCGCGACCCGGTGCCCGTCGGCGGCCAGCCGGACCGCGGTGGCCGCCCCGATCCCGCGGGCGCCTCCGGTGACGATCGCGGTCCTCTGCTGCTGGGTCATGTCTCTCCTCGCGTGCGCGCGTGCCGCCGGTGCCCGGCGGGCCGGATTCCGGGTGGCCCCGGTTCGGCGCTCCGCCGGACGGACGTCCCGGGCACGGACATCCCTCAACACGGACATCCGGTACTCCGACATCACGGACACGGCGGCGGCGCCGGGTCGATCGTGTCACTCCGGCCCGCCCGGTGCGGCGCGGGCGGTGCGGTGTTGGTCACGCCGGACGGGGGGCGCCGGTTCGACTACCGTCGGAGGACCCGTTCCCGACCAGGAAGGTGCTTCTATGGCCGTCGAGCGTTCCGAACTCCCGTACCGGCTGGCCCTGCCGGAACCCACGGAGACCTACGAGCAGGACGTCGAGTACTGCGTTCTCGACACCGGCGAGGGCTGGCAGGAGTACCGCTTCCACGACTACGACGCGCTCTACCGGATCCCCGGGCTCTACGAGAAGCTGTTCTACGAGATCCTGCAGTGCCAGTCGCCACCGGTGGTGTGCGATCTGCTCGTCGAGCAGCTGCGGGCGCACCAGGTCGATCCGTCCGGGCTGCGGGTGCTCGACGTCGGCGCCGGCAACGGCATCGTCGCCGAGGAGCTGCGCACCCGTGGCCTGGGCAAGGTGGTCGGCGTCGACATCATCCCGGAGGCCCGGGAGGCCGCCGAGCGGGACCGGCCCGGCGTCTACGCCGACTACCACGTGGTGGACCTCACAACGCTCGACGAGGAGCAGAGCGAGTCCATCGCCTCCGGCGGGTTCGACGCGCTGACCTGCGTGGCGGCCCTCGGCTTCGGGGACATCCCGCCCGCCGCGTTCCGGGCCGCGTTCGACATGGTCGCGGTGGACGGCTTCGTGGCGATCACGATCCGCGACGACTTCCTCTCCGACGGCGACACCTCCGGCTTCGCCGGCCTGATCGGTGCGCTGCTCGACTCCGGCGAGCTCGAGCAGCTGGGCTCGACCGTCTACCGGCACCGGCTCGCGACCTCCCGCGATCCGCTGCTGTACCGGGCCGTGGTGGCCCGCAAGCGCCGCCCGCGCGGCTGATTCCGGCGCGCCCGCGTCGGGGAGCAACGAGGCGCTCGACGCGGGCGCGAGCAGCACAGGTAAGGCTGCGCTAATGTCCGGCCGTGATTCGAAAGATCCTTGTCCTTCCGGCCCTGCTCGCGCTGGTCGCCGGATGCTCGGCCGCCCCCGACGATCCCGCCGCCCCCGGCGGTGAGGCCGGCGGCTCCTTCCCGGTCGGCGTGGAACACGTGTTCGGGACCACCGAGATCCCCGAGCGCCCGGCCCGGGTGGTCGCGCTCGGCGTGACCGACGCCGATCCGGTCCTCGCGCTCGGCGTCACCCCGGTCGGGCTGGCCTCCTACACCTTCTACGAGGAGACCGGCGGGCTCGGCCCGTGGGCCCGTGATCTCGTGCAGGGCGAGCCGCCGGTGGTGCTGGCCGGCGAGCCGAACCTGGAGCAGATCGCCGCCCTCGCGCCGGACGTGATCCTTGCCGTCAGCGCGGGCATCGAGCAGCCGATGTACGACCAGCTGTCCGCGATCGCGCCGGTCGTGGCGCGGCCGGTCGGGACGATCGCCTACGGCGTCCCGCGCGACGAGCACACCCGGATCGTCGCGACCGCGCTCGGCGAGCCGGAGCGCGGCGAGGAGCTGATCCGGCAGGCCGACGCCGCCTTCACCGACGCCGTCGCGGCCAACCCGCAGTTCCAGGGCCGGACCGGGGCGACCGTGCTGCCCTTCGACGGCAAGTACGGCGCCTTCACCACCGCCGACAACCGCGGCCGGTTCATGACCGGGCTGGGCCTCGTGCAGCCGCCGCGGATCGACGAGCTGGACACCGGCGAGAGCTTCTACGTCGAGGTCGCCTCGGAGCAGGCCGGACTGCTCGACGGCGACGTGCTGGTGATGCTGGCCGACGAGGGCGCCGCCGCCGAGCAGGTCGCCCGGGACGCGGTGCTCGCGCAGGTCCCGGTCGTCGCCCAGGACCGGATGATCGTTCCGGACGCCGACACCCGCGGCGCGATGACCTACAACAGCGTGCTGTCCGCGCCGTTCGCGCTGGAGCGGCTGGTGCCCGAGCTGCAGGCCGCGCTCGGTTCCTGATCGCCTGCACGGGGGCGGCCCGGTTAGGGTCGCTCCCGTGAGCGTGATCGAACGATTCCGACTGGACGGCAAGGTCGCCGTCGTCACCGGTGCGTCCTCCGGGCTGGGCGTGGCCTTCGCCCGCGGCCTGGCCGAGGCGGGCGCCGACCTGGTGCTCGGTGCCCGGCGCACCGACAAGCTGGCCGACACCGTGAAGCTGGTGGAGGACGCCGGGCGCCGGGCCGTCGCCGTCGCCACCGACGTGGCCCGGCCCGAGGACTGCCGGGCGCTGGCCCAGGCCGCCGTCGACGAGTTCGGCCGGCTCGACGTGCTGGTGAACAACGCCGGGATCGGCACCGCCGTCCCGGCGCTCAAGGAGACCCCCGAGCAGTTCACCCAGGTCATCGACATCAACCTGAACGGCAGCTACTGGATGGCGCAGGCCTGCGCGGCACACATGGGCCCCGGGTCGAGCGTCGTCAACATCTCCAGCATCCTCGGCCTGACCACCGCGGCGCTGCCGCAGGCCGCCTACTCGGCGTCGAAGGCGGCCGTGATCGGGCTGACCCGGGACCTGGCCCAGCAGTGGTCCGGCCGCAAGGGCATCCGGGTGAACGCGATCGCCCCCGGCTTCTTCGCCTCCGAGATGACCGACCAGTACCAGCCCGGCTACCTGGAGAAGATGGCCGAGCGGATCCCGATGGGCCGCAAGGGCGACCCGGAGGAGCTGACCGCGGCGGTGCTGTTCCTGGCGTCCGACGCCGGGGGGTACGTCACCGGGCAGACCTGGGCGGTCGACGGCGGGCTCACCATCACCTGAGCCGCGCCGGCGCCTTCGCGATGGGGTGTTCGCAGTCGGTCACGAGGTGCTCGACGCCGACGTCCGGCCGGGCGCCGCCTTCGCCGCGCAACTCCCCCGAGGTCGTCGTGCACCTGGCCTCGGTCGTCACCCCGGGCCGGGACTCCGACCGGGCCCGGGGTGACGCCGTCGACGTCGACGGGTCCCGCAACGTCGTCGACGCCTGCCTGGCGCACGGCGTCCGCCGGATCGTGGTGTCCGCCAGCGGCGCCGCCTACGGCTACCACGCCGACAACCCGGTCCCGCTGCGCGAGGACGATCCGCCGCGCGGCAACCCGGAGTTCGCCTACAGCCACCACACACGCCTGGTCGAGGAGCTGCCGGCGGCCGCCCGCGACGCGCATCCGGAGCTGGAGCAGGTGGTGCTGCGGATCGGCACGATCCTCGGCGAGCGGGTCGACAACCAGATCACCGCCCTGGGTCGCCGCGCGCCTGCGTTCCGGCGCGCCGGTGACGGCCCGCCGTTCTAGGCTCCCGACGTGCCCGACATCACGACGCTGATCCTCGACGATCACGCCTGGTTCCGGCGCCGGTTCGCGGCGCTCGACGAGCTGCAGGCCCGGGCCGGCACCGATCCGCGGGAGCTGGCGCGGGTCTGGGACCCGCTCGCCGCCCGACTGGACGTGCACGCCGTCGCCGAGGAACGGATCTTCTACCCGCAGCTGCTGGCCCGCGGCGAGGACCCGCGGGAGGAGACCGTCGACGCGATCGGGGACCACAACGAGATCCGGGACGGGATCGCGCAGGCGCAGCGCAGTCCGGTCGGGTCCCGCGGCTGGTGGGACGGCGTGTGGAACGCCCGGCGGGCCAACGACGAGCACATGGGCGAGGAGGAGAACGAGGGGCTGGCGAACTTCCGGCTGCACGTCGCGCCGGAGCTGCGGGAGTCGCTCGGAGCCCGGTTCGCCGAGTTCATGGACGCCCATCCCGATCCCGCCGACCTCACCGGTCTCGACGGACCGGACGGCACCGACCTCGATCCCGAGGACTACGTCGAGGCCCGCCTCGACCAGCCCGACCAGGCCGGTCGCGGCCTGGGGATCGGCCACCTGAGAGGACAGAGCCAGTGACCGTGCAGGACCACCTTCTCCGCGACAAGGCCCCGATCCCGGTCACCGCCTGGAAGGCGATCGACGACGAGGCGCGCGAGCGGCTCACCCCGCTGCTGGCCGGGCGCCGGCTCGCCGACTGGGGCGGGACCGCGGGCTGGAACGCCTCGTCGGTCTCCACCGGCCGGTCGCACCGGCTGGACGGCCCGCCGCCCGGGGTCAAGGCGGACGGGTTCCGCGCCCGGCTGCGCGAGGTGCAGCCGCTGGCCGAGTTCCGGGTGCCGTTCACGGTCGCCCGCGACGAGATCGACGACATCCAGCGCGGCGCGCAGGATCCCGAGTTCGACGACCTGGCCCGGGCCGCCCGGGAGGCCGCCGAGGTCGAGAACCGGGCGCTGTTCCACGGCTGGCCGGACGCCGGCATCCGGGGCATCGCCGCCTCGACGCCGTACGACGTGCTGGCCCTCGGCGCCGAGCCCGACCACTATCCGGCGGTCGTCGCCCGGGCGGTGGACGTGCTGCGCCGCAACGGGATCGAGGGGCCGTTCGCGCTGGCGGTGGCGCCCGAGGGGTTCACCAGGATCGCCGAGACCGCCGAGCACGGCGGGTTCCCGCTGTTCGACCACCTGACCCGGATCCTGGGCGGGCAGATCCTGCGGGCGCCCGGGCTGGACGGGGCGCTGGTGGTGTCCCAGCGCGGTGGGGACTTCGTGCTCGACGTCGGGCAGGACCTGGCGATCGGCTACACCGACCACGACGCCGACGACGTCCACCTCTACCTGGAGGAGTCGTTCACCTTCCGGGTCACCGAGCCGGACGCGGCGGTGGTCCTGCGCTGAGCCGGACGCAGCAGCCGTCCTGCGCCGAGCCGGACACAGCAGCCGTCCTGCGCCGAGCCGGACACAGCAGCCCTCCTGCGCCGAGCCGGACACAGCAGCCCTCCTGCGCCGAGCCGGACACAGCAGCCCTCCTGCGCCGAGCCGGACACAGCAGCCCTCCTGCGCCGAGCCGGACACAGCAGCCGCACTGCGCCGAGCCGGACACAGCAGCCGCACTGCGCCGAGCCGGCCCCGGCCCCGGCGCCGGCCCGCCTCAGTCCAGCAGCACCGTGCGCAGGTCGAGCCGGCGCAGCACCCGATCGGCCGCGTGCGGGTCCACCCCGGGCTCCCGGCGGGCGGCGAGCACCTCGGCCCGGGCCGCGGCGAGCGCGGCGGCCTGCGCCTGCGCCACCTGACCGCGCACCGTCTGCAGTGCCGCGATCCGCTGCCGTTCCTCCTCCGACGGCGTCTCCCCGGACAGCACCGCCTCCAGCCGGTCGGCCCGCTCCCGCAGCGCGGCGCCGACCTCGTCGGGCAGCTCGCGGACCCGCTGCTCGAACTCGATCGTCGCCACCGCGGCCCGCCGGGCCCGCCGGACGATCTCCCGTTCGGCGCGTTCCTCGGCCTCCGCCTCGTCGTCGACGTCGAGCGCGCGGACCAGCGCCGGCAGCGTGAAGCCGGGCACCAGCAGCGTCACCAGCAGCACCGACACCGCGATCAGCACCAGCTCGGCGCGCGCCGGGAACGGCTCGCCCGAGGCGGTGACGACCGGCAGCGACAGGGCGAGGGCGAGCGTCGCGAGCCCGCGCATGCCGCACCAGGACAGCAGCACCGCCTCCCGTCCGGTGACCGGCGCCGCGCCCTCGTCGGCGGCGCCGGGCCTGCGACGCAGGATCCGCCAGGCGGCGGTCATCCACAGCACCCGCACCACGATCACGACCAGGCAGACGATCGCCGCGTGCCCGAGCATCCGGGGCAGGTCGTCGCCCGCGTCGGTCACCACCTGGCGCAGGTCCAGCCCGATCAGGCCGAACGCGAGGCCGGTGACCAGCAGTTCGACCACGTTCCACAGCGAGGTCTGGGTGAGCCGCTCGGCGGCCTCGTCGGCGTCGGCGCCGGCCCGCAGCTGCAGGGCGAGCACGACGACGGCGATCACCCCGGACGCGTGGATCTCCTCGGCGGCCAGGTAGGTCGCGAACGGCAGCACCAGGGTGAGCGCGCTGCGGCCGACCGTGTCGGTCAGCCGTCCGAGCACCCGGCGCGCCAGCCAGGCCACGCCCAGCCCGACGACGACCGCGCCGGCCGCCCCGGCCACGAACCGCACCCCGAGCCCGAGCGGGCTGAGCTCGTCGCCGGCGACCGTCGCGAGCACCGCCGCCTGGAAGATGACCAGCGCGGTGGCGTCGTTGAACAGGCCCTCGCTCTGCAGCACCGACACCAGCCGGCGCGGGATCCGGACCTGCCCGGCGACCGCCTCGACGGCGACCGGATCGGGCGGCGCCACCATCGCGCCCAGGGCGATCGCGGCGGTGAGCGCGATCCCGGGGACCAGCAGCCAGGCGGTACCGGCGACCGCCGTGGCGGTGACCAGGACCAGCCCGACGGCGAGCAGCGCGATCGTCCGCCACCGGGCCCGGAACAGCGCCCACGACGTCCGCTGCGCGGTCGCGAACAGCAGCGGTGGCAGGAACAGCGGCAGGATCAGGTCGGGCTCGACCCGGAACCCGTCCGGCAGGCCCGGGGTGACCGCGACGCCCGCCCCGAGCACCACCATCAGCGCCGGCCACGGGAGCCGCAGCCGCTCGCCCACCCCGACCAGCACGACCGTCGCCACCATCAGCCCGACGACCACCAGCAACATCTGCACGGCGGACAGACTCTCCCGCTCTCCGGCAGGACGGGTGGTGGCGCGCCGTGCCAGGATTCGGCGGACATCCACCCGAGACGAGGAGGACGCCCACGTGCCCCGCAATCCCTACGACGAGCTCCCCCCGGTCCCGTCGTTCGAGCTGACCAGCACCGACCTCAACGACGGCGCGGCGCTCGCCGCCCCGCAGCTGTCCGGCATCTTCGGTGCCGGCGGCGAGGACGTGTCCCCGCAGCTGTCCTGGTCCGGTGCGCCGGACGGCACGCAGTCCTACGTGGTGACCTGTTTCGACCCGGACGCGCCGACCGGCTCCGGGTTCTGGCACTGGGCGGTGCTGAACATCCCGGCGTCGGTGACGTCGCTGCCGTCCGGTGCGGGTGACGAGAGCGGCTCCGGGCTCCCCGAGGGTGCCGTGCAGCTGGCGAACGACGCCGGCCTGGCCCGGTACCTGGGTGCCGCGCCGCCGCCCGGACACGGGCCGCACCGCTACTACTTCGTGGTGCATGCGGTCGACGGCCCGTCGCTGGACGTCCCGGCGACCGCGACGCCGGCGTTCCTCGGGTTCAACCTGTTCGGCCACACCGTGGGCCGGGCGACCCTGGTCGGCACGCACGCCAACCTGAGCTGACGGACGCCCAGGTGGGCTCGGACCCGGACGGCGGCGCGGGCGACAACCCGGACGACGACCCGGGGGGCAACCCGGCCGACAGCCCGGACGGCGGCCCGGACGACGGCCCGGGTGCCCGCCCGGCCGACAACCCGGGGGGCAACCCGGCCGACAGCCCGGCCGGCGGCCTGGACGCCCGCCCGGGTGCCGGTGGTGCGCCGGCACCCGGGGCCGGCCCCGGCACGCCCGGCCCGGCCCGGGGGTCCGGTGCGCCGGCCGGTCCCGCGCCCGTCGTCGCCGAGGCCGCCGCGCGGTTGCAGCGGATCCCGCCGGAGGACTTCGTCGCCGAGCGGGACGCACTCGTCGCCGACGCCCGGGCCGCCGGGGACCGCGCCGCCGCGAAGGAGATCGCGTCGTTCAAACGGCCGACCCGGGCGGCCTGGCTGACCAACCTGCTCGTCGCCGAGGTCCCGGACGAGGTCGACGGCCTGCTCGGCCTCGCCGGCCCGCTCGCCGAGGCGCAGCAGTCACTGGACGGCGCGGCCCTGCGCCGGGTGTCGGCACAGCGGAGCACGCTCGTCGGTTCCCTCGCCCGGCGGGCCGCGCAGCTCGGCCGGGAGACCGGCCGCCGGATCGAGCCCGCGCTGGAGCGCGAGGTGCGGGTGGTGCTGGAGTCGGCGCTCGCCGACGAGGAGCTCGCCGAGCGCGTCCGCTCCGGGCGCCTGGTGCGGTTCGAGCGGCACAGCGGCTTCGGCCCGCTGGCAGCGTCGTCCGATCAGGACGGGCCGCAGATCTCCGGCAGCCACACCACACCCGACCAGGCAGCACCGTCCGACAGCCACACCAGACCCGACCAGCCACCCGCATCGGGCACGCCGGCCACCCCGGACCGACCGGGCGCGTCCCGCAGCCGCGCCATCCCGGACCAGGCAGCACCGTCCGGCAGCCACACCACCCCGGACCAGGCAGCACCATCCGGCAGCCACACCACCCCGGACCAGGCAGCACCATCCGGCAGCCACACCTCACCCGGCCAGCCACCGGAATCCGGCACGCCGGACCGGCGTACGGCATCCCGCAGCCGCCGCGCGACCCCGGACCGGCCCGCAGCGTCCGGCAGCAGGGCCACACCGGACCAACCGTCGTCAGGCGAACCCGGCGCGCTACGTCGACAGGAGCGGGCACAGGCAGAACGGGCGCGGCGGGAGAAGGCGGTCGCCGACGCCGAGGCCCTCCTCGAACAGGCCCGGCTCGCCGCACACGACGCGGCCCGGGAACGCGACGACGCCCGCGAACGTGCCGACGCGGCGGCCACGCGGCGCGACGACGCGCACCGCCGGGTCGAGGACCTGCGTGCCGAGCTCGACCGTGCGCGCAGCGCGGTCACGGCCGCCGAGCGGGAGGCCAGATCCGCGGAGCGGGCGGCCGGCGACGCGGACCGCCGGGCCCGGTCGTCCACAGCGGCGGTGGCCCGGGCAGAGCAGGCCGTCGAGGACGCCCGGGAGTCATGACCGGCCGCGGGTGTCCGGATGCGGCCATCGGCGTCTGACACCGTCGGGATCGCCGTCAACGCCGTCGCCGGTGCCGGTGTCGCCGGCACACACCCGCCGGCGGCCCGGCCAACCACGTGATGGTCGCGCAGCTGCCTCCACCGTGGAGCCGGCACCGGCAGGGGCAGGGGCCGGCCGGACCGAGGCCGGGCCCTCGCCGCCGTGGTCGCGAGCCGGCGCAGAAACTCGTTCACCATTGCAAACGATCATGGTCGGACGCTCGCGAGCACGACCCGGACCACCCTAGAATCGAATGCATGTTCGATCTCACGGACCCGACAGAGGTGGTACTCGACCGCCCACACTGGGCCGATCGCGAACCTCCCGACATCGAGCCAGAGTTCGATTCCGAGTTCGACCCAGAGTTCGACCCCGAGTTCGACCCAGAGTTCGGCCCCCAGTTCGAAGCCGAGGCCGACCCAGAGTTCGGACCCGGGGCCGATCCGGACCTCGCCGCCCACCAGCCGGCATCCGGCATCCCGGTCATCGATCCCGGCGACCCACCCGGGTCCCGCCTGGCTCTGCACATCGAGTACGCCGCCGCCGTGGCCGGCCAGCTCACCGACACCCAGCTGCTCGAAGTCGTCGCCGCGACCGCCCGCCACCGCAGCTGGCTCGCCGCCCTCGAGCACCGCATGATCGCCGCCTACGCCGACCGCCACCCCCGCGACAGCCACGCCACCCGCCCCTGCGCCGCCACAGCCACCCCCGTCGAACAGTGGGTGCCCGACGAACTCGGCCTCGTCCTGGCCATCAGCCGCGAACGCGCCCGCGGCATCATCGCCGATGCCCAACGCCTCACCCACGTCCTGCCCGCCACCCTCGACGCCCTCCAGACCGGGCTGCTCGACCAGAGCAAGGTCGACACCGTGCTCCGCGCCACCGACGTCCTCGACGACGACCAGGCCCACCAGGTCGAAACCATCGTGCTCGCCCGAGCCGCCGGAGCCACCCGCCGCCAGATCTACGACCGGCTCCGCCGCGCCGTGGCCAGGATCGACCCGGACGGCGCCGAACGCCGCCACCAACGATCCCTGGCCGACCGCCGGATCGGCCTGTCCAACGGCGAGGACGCCATGGCCACCCTCTGGCTCACCAGCTCCGCCCACGACACCCAGGCCTCCTGGCGCTCGCTCGATCGCCTCGCCCGCTCACTGGGCACCGACGACCCACGCACCCTCGAACAACGCCGCGTCGACCTCGCCCACCAACTCCTCCAAGGCACCCTCACCACCACCGACCTCGGCCAGGTCCACGCCGCCGTCGACAGCGTCCTCACCGCCGCCCGCACCTCTCTCGCCACTGCCGACACCTCCCCGGCCGGCACCTCCGTCGCCGACACATCCACCGCCGGCTGCGCTCTCTCCACCGCCCGCACCTCCCTCGCCACTGCCGACACCTCCGCCGCAGTTGCCGCCGGCACCACCACAGGCGCCGCAGCTGTCGTCGCCCCCGCCGCTGCGCCCGCCACACCCATCGCTCCCACCGCGGCGGCCGGCGACATCCCCACCGCCGGCACCCAGGTCGCACCCGAGGTGCTCGCCGAGGCCGTCATCCAGGCCCTGGCCCGGAAGCCCGATCCCAACAGCACCATCGGCCGCACCCCGCTGATCCAGGTGGTGGTCGCCCTCGACACCCTCATCGGCACCACCGACCGCCCCGCCGAACTCGCCGGTCACGGCCCGATCCCCGCCACGACGGCCCGTGCGCTCGCCGCCGGCGGCGTCTGGCAGCAACTCGTCACTCATCCCGCCACCGGCCGCATCCACAACGTCGGACGCACCCGCTACTCCCCGCCCGCCGCGATGGCCGACCACGTCCGCGCCCGGGACGGCCACTGCCGCGGCCCCGCCTGCGACCGCCCCATCCGCGACCTGGACCATCACATCCCCTGGGCACACGGCGGCCAGACCAGCACCGACAACCTGCACGGCTACTGCCGTGGCTGCCACACCCTCAAGGACCGGCCCGGCTGGCAGGTCCTCACCCACCCCGACGGCTCCGTCGAATGGATCAGTCCGCACGGCTGGACCAGCACATCCCAACCGCGCGACTACCGGGACCTCACCGATCCGTATCCGGCCCCCGACGTCGTCACCGCCTCCCTGCAGACGCCTCCGGCACCCACGTGTCCCGGCCGGGACCGGACGCCTGACGGCTCCACCGGATCGACCGTCCCCGGGTACGACGCGAGCGAGGATCCCGCGCCGTTCTGACCACCCGGACGGGACACACGACCTCGAACACCCGCCACAGCGGTCCGCCACCGGAAGCCACCGGCGGCACCGCCGATTCGATGACACACTGGACTGCGTACGCCGTACTGAGCTATTCCTCGACCGGCACCGACTCATGGAGGCCCCATGGACCGCACGTCCGATCCCCGCTCCCGGATCCGTGCCCCGCGCGAGCTCAAGGAGATGAACGACGAGCTCCTCGCCCAGCGCGAGGCCGGGACGCTCGGGTTCGCGCTCCCGGTGCTGACCGTGCCCGGACGACGGAGCGGCCGCCCCCGCCGGACGCCGTTGACCGTGTACGAGCGCGACGACGCCCGCTTCGTGGTGGGCGGGTTCCCGGCCGCCGACTGGATCGCGAACCTCCGAGCAGCGGGCGGCCGCGCGACCCTCAGCAGCGGGGCCTCGATGGCCACCGAGGACGTCGTCCTCACCGAGCTGCCGATCGACGAGGCCCGCCCGATCCTCGCGGCGTGGCCGGAGGTGACCCCGGACGGAGTCGAGATCATGGTTGCGAGCGGCATCGCAGCAGCACCGACCCCGAGGCGCTGGCGGACCTCGCCGGTACCTGCCCGGTCTTCCGGGTCGATCCCGGCTGAGCAGGCAGGAGCAAACCCTCCCACCCGAGCACGCCGGGACGCCGGGACGCCCGATCCCCGCCAGGTCGTTCGCTCACCGCAACGATCGTGGCCGGTCTCACCGTTGCACGCGGCACGGCGCGGGACCGTGCCGCATACGCTCGGTCCGTGATCGTGCGGTGACGGCGCTCCGGCGCCTGCGGAACGTCCCCTGGTGGCGGTGGCTGCTGCTCGCCGCCCTCACCGTGCTCGGCACGATCGGTCTCGGCGCCCTCGGCGTGCCCTCCCCCGCGCTGTTCGCCGGGCTGCTGGTCGCCACCGTGCTGGCCCTGTCCGGGCTCGGCCCGAGCCGGGTCGCGCGGCCGCTGACCGCGGGCGCGCAGGCGGTGATCGGCGTCGTCATCGGGCTGCTCGCCCGGCCCGACACGCTCGCCGCGATCGCCTCGAACTGGCTGCCGGTCCTGCTGATCAGCCTGGGGACACTCCTGGTCAGCATGGCCGCCGGCCTGCTCATGGGCCTGCAGCGCGGCGTCACCCCGCTCACCGGGATGCTCGCGCAGACGGCGGGTGGTGCCTCCGGGCTGGTCGCGATCAGCCGCGAGCTGGGCGGCGACGAACGCATGGTCGCCGTCATCCAGTACCTGCGGGTCGGCCTGGTGACGGCCACCATGCCGGTGGTCGCCGTCGCGCTCTACGGAGCGCAGCACGCCGCACCCGGCGCCGAACCGGACCCGGCCACGTCCGGGGCGCCGTGGTGGATCGGGCTCGGGGTGCTGGCGGTGTGCGTCGCCGTCGGCGTCCCGCTCGCCCGGCTCGCCCGGGTGCCGGCCGGCGCGCTGCTCGGCCCGATGGTGGTGGCGCTGGTGATCAGCCTCGCCGGGTTCTCGTTCGACGCGTCGGTGCCGCTGCCCATCGTCGACCTCGCCTACGCGCTGATCGGCTGGCAGGCCGGGCTGCGGTTCACCCGCCGGGCGCTCGCCACCGTGGCCCGGGTGCTCCCGCTGGCCACCGTACTGATCCTGGCCGTGGTCGCCCTGTGTGCCGGGCTCGGTCTGGTGCTGTCGCACTTCACCGGCATGACGCTGCTGGAGGGCTATCTCGCCACGACGCCCGGCGGGGTGTACGCGGTGCTGGCGACCGCGATCTCGTCCGGTGTCGACGTCACGTCGGTGGTCGCCGTCCAGGTGCTGCGGGTGGTGCTGATGCTGCTCGTCGCGCCGTGGATCGCCCGGTTCGTCGGCCGGTGGCTCGGGCCCGGCAGCCGGGCCGACGACGATGAGCCCGAGCCGGCCGGGCCTGCGGGGCCGGCAGGGCGGGCCGGGCCGGCAGCACAGGCAGGCCCGACCAGGGCCGGGACGGGCGGGGAGACCGGACCGGCGGGGCACGCCGAACCGGCGGGGCACGCCGAACCGGCGGACACCCCGGGCAGGGAGCGCCGCGGCAGGTAGGCCCGACCGCTCCGGTCCGACCTCGCCGACCCGGCCCGACCCCGGCGACCCGACCCCGCCGGTGCCGGACGTCCGCACGAGCGGCCGGCGCAGGCCCCGTTCAGCGGACCCGGGCGATCCGTCCCGCCGGCGGCTCCGGCACCGCACCCGGGTGCAGTGCGGCGGCGATCGCCTCGATCCCGTCCACCAGCCGCGGCCCGGCCCGCACCACGTACGACGCCGAGTCCAGCGCGTACACCGGGACCCGGGCCGGGAGCCGGTCCAGCACCGCGCGGGCCTGGGCCTGCGCACCCTGCTCCCCCGCCAGCCCGAATCCGCAGGGCGCGACCAGCACGACGTCGACCGGGCCGGGCAGCGCGTCCCATCCGGTCGCGACGCTGCGGCCACCGGCGATCGCGCCGACCGCCGTCCCGCCGGCCGCGGTCACCAGGTCCGGCACCCAGTGTCCGGGCAGGAACGGCGGGTCCGTCCATTCCAGCACCAGCACCCGTGGCGCCGGCCGGTCGTGCACCGCCGCGGCGACCGCGTCCAGTCGGGCGGTCAGCTCCCCGACCAGGGTGGCGGCCACCTCCGGCACCCCGGCCGCCGTCCCGACGGCGGTGATCACGTCCAGCACGTCGGGCAGCCGGTGCGGGTCCAGCGACAGTACCTGCGCGCGGGTCCCGATCGCCGCCTGCGCCTGCGCGACCGAGGATCCCGGCAGCGCGCACACCGCGCACAGGTCCTGGGTCAGGATCAGATCGGGATCGGCGGCGGCCAGCGTCGCCCGGTCCAGGTCGTAGAGCGGCAGCCCGGCCGCCGCCCGCTCGCGGACCACCGCGTCGATCTCGGCGGGCGTCCCGGACGCGGGCAGCGCCGTGTCGACCACCACCGGCACCCGGTCCCGCACCCCCACCGGGTCGTCGCACTCGAAGGTCACCCCGACCAGCCGGCCGGCCAGGCCGAGCCGCCCGGCGATCTCGGTACCGGCCGGCAGCAACGAGGCGATCCGCACGGACGAGAGCGTAGGTGCTGCCGACATCCCCGCCCATGCGGCAGGGTGGGCGGCGACCGCACTCCGGAAGGACAGGACATCCATGACCGTGCACGAGCGCGCCGGCACCCCGGCCCGCCCCGAGGACCTGGTGGACGTGCCCGCGCTGCTCGCGGCGTACCGGGACGTCCACCCGGACCCCAAGGTCGACCTCCAGCGGGTCGCGTTCGGCACCTCCGGCCACCGCGGGTCGGCGTTCACGGCCACCTTCAACGACGACCACATCGCCGCCACCAGCCAGGCGATCGTCGAGTACCGGGCGGCCCAGGGCATCGACGGGCCGCTGTTCCTGGGCCGGGACTCGCACGCGCTGTCCGAGCCGGCCTGGCGCACCGCGGCCGAGGTGTTCACCGCGAACGGCGTCGAGCTGGTCGTCGACTCCCGGGACGGCCTCACCCCGACCCCGGCGCTGTCGCACGCCATCCTGGTCGCCAACGCGGGAGCGGGTCGGCTCGCCGGCAGTGCCGGAACTGGTCGGCTCGCCGACGGTGCCGGAACTGGTCGGCTCGCCGACGGTGCCGGAACTGGTCGGCTCGCCGACGGTGTGATCGTCACCCCCTCGCACAATCCGCCCGCCGACGGCGGCTTCAAGTACAACCCGCCGGACGGCGGCCCGGCCGGCACCGACGCGACCAGCTGGATCGCGGAGCGGGCCAACGAGCTGCTCGAGGCCGGCCTGTCCGGGGTGCGCCGCACCGCGACGATCGATCCGGGCCGCTACGACTTCCTCGGCGAGTACGTCGCCCAGCTCGACCAGGTCCTCGACATGGACGCGATCCGGGACGCCGGCGTGACGATCGGGGCGGACCCGCTCGGCGGCGCCTCGGTCGACTACTGGGGCGCCATCGCCGAGCGCTACCGGCTGGACCTGACCGTGGTCAACCCGGACGTCGACCCGACGTTCGGGTTCATGCCGCTGGACTGGGACGGCAAGATCCGGATGGACTGCTCGTCGCCGTACGCGATGGCGTCACTGCGGAAACGTATGGAAGCCGGCAGTGCCGATGCGCGTTCCGCTGACGCTCCACGCACTGCCCCCTTCCGGATCGCCACCGGGAACGACGCCGACGCCGACCGGCACGGCATCGTCACCGCCGACGGCGGCCTGATGAACCCCAACCACTACCTGGCCGTCGCGATCGGCTACCTCTTCGCGCACCGCCCCGGCTGGCCGGCCGCCGCCGGGATCGGCAAGACCGCCGTCAGCTCGTCGATGATCGACCGGGTGGCCGCCGATCTCGGCCGCACGCTGGTCGAGGTGCCGGTCGGGTTCAAGTGGTTCGTGCCCGGCCTGCGCTCCGGGGAGATCGGCTTCGGCGGCGAGGAGAGCGCCGGCGCGTCGTTCCTGCGCCGGGACGGCTCCCCGTGGACCACCGACAAGGACGGCCTGCTGCTCGCCCTGCTCGCCGCCGAGATCACCGCGACCACCGGCCGCACCCCCAGCGAGCACTACCGCGACCTCACCGCCCGGTTCGGCGAGCCCGCCTACGCCCGCACCGACGTGGCCTGCACGCGCGCGGAGAAGGCGGCGCTGGGCCGGCTCGACGCGGACGCGGTCACCGCCACCGAGCTCGCCGGTGACCCGATCACCGCGAAGCTCACCCGGGCCCCCGGCAACGACGCCCCGATCGGCGGCCTCAAGGTCGTCACCGGGTCCGGCTGGTTCGCCGCCCGCCCGTCGGGCACCGAGGACGTCTACAAGGTCTACGCCGAGAGCTTCCGCGGGCCCGACCACCTGGCTCAGATCCAGGAACAGGCCCGCGACGTGGTGTCGGCCGCGCTGGCCGGCTGAGGGAGGATCGCCGACGTGAGCAAGAAGCACGAACACGGGTTCGGGATCGACATCGGCGGCTCCGGCATCAAGGGCGCCCCGGTGGACCTGGCGACCGGCAGGCTCGCCGGCGAGCGGGTCCGCATCCCCACCCCGCAACCGTCCACCCCGGAGGCGGTCGCCGCGACCGTCGCCGAGATCCTCGACGACTTCGGCTGGAAGGGGTCGTTCGGCTGCACCTTCCCCGCCGTCGTCCAGCACGGCGTCACCCGCACCGCCGCCAACGTCGACGACTCCTGGGTCGACTGCGACGCCGCCTCGGTGCTGCGCAAGGTCACCGGCCGGGACACGGTGCTGGTCAACGACGCCGACGCGGCCGGCGTCGCCGAGGTCGAGTTCGGCGCGGCCGGGGCGAAGTCCGGCGTGGTGCTGCTCGCGACGCTCGGCACCGGGATCGGCACGGCGGTGATCGCACACGGCCGTCTGGTGCCGAACACCGAGCTGGGCCACGTCGAGCTGGACGGGTACGACGCCGAGACCCGCGCCGCCGACTCCGCCCGCGAGCGCGACGGGCTCGGCTGGGAGGAGTGGGGCGAGCGGTTGACCCGCTACTTCCGGCACGTGGAGAACCTGCTGTGGCCGGACCTGATCGTCGTCGGCGGCGGGGTCAGCAAGAAGTTCGACAAGTGGTCGCCGTACGTGTCGACGCGGACCCCGATGGTCCCGGCGAAGCTGCTCAACGAGGCCGGGATCATCGGGGCGGCGCTGCTGGCGCACCGCTGAGCCGGGGCGTCACACCGGCGGGCCGTAGGTCATCCGGACCACGCCGTTGTCGTACGGCTCGGTCTCGATCAGCCGCAGCGGCACCTGCGGCCCGTCGGTGAACAGCTTCAGGCCCGATCCCAGCGCCACCGGGTAGACGAACAGGTTGAGCGTGTCGACCAGGCCGTCGGCGAGCAGCGCGCGGACCAGCGTGACGCTGCCGCTGACGTAGATGCCGCCGTCGACCGAGTCCTTCAGGTCCTGGATGCGCTTCGGGTCGTACGGCCCGAGCACGGTGGAGTTCTCCCACGCCAGCGGGTCGTCCAGGGTGGACGTCACGACGTGCTTCGGCGATCCGTTGAAGAACGCGCCGCCGGACTCGACGTCGTGCCCGCGCGCCGACCACGCCGGGTGGAACGCCTCGTAGGTGGTGCGGCCCAGCAGGATCGCCTGGTCGCAGAGCTTCCCGATGGCGTTGCCCATCGCCTCGGTGAAGCCGTACCCGGCGGTCCAGGACGGATCCTCGACGACGCCGTCCAGGCTGATGAACTCGTGCACGTCGATGGTTCCCATGGCGGTCTCCTGTCTGCGGCGGGCTTCCCCGGTGCTGACCGGCGGACCACCCGGAACTCATCGGCGCGGCCGCGGACCCACCGGCCCGGCGGCGGACCCACCGGCCCGGCCGCGGGCCCACCGCTCAGCCGAGATCGGCGACCGTCGCCGCGGCGCCGCGGGCGTACAGCGACTCCAGCGCGGTCCGGAACGCGGAGGAGAACCGCTCGTCGTCGGCCAGGTCGCCGAAGACCGCCCGGTGCCGCAGGAACGACAGCGGCTCGTCCCGCTCGCGCAGGGCAAGCGCGGTCAGCTCCGCGGCGAGCCGGTCCTGCTGCTCGATCGGCGTGCCCTGCTCGTCGGCCCCCTCGGCGTAACGGCACCATCCGGCGACGACGGCGGCGGCCCGCTGCACCGGGCCGCCCGCGGCGAGCTGCTCGCGCACCACCGGCAGCAGGAAGATCGAGATCCGGTCCGAGCTGCCGTAGTTGATCCGCATCAGGGTGTCGGCGACGCCGGCGTTGGCGAACCGCTCGATCAGCGTGTCCTTGTAGCCGTCGAGATCGATCCCCGGGACCGGGCGCAGGGTCGGGGTGGCCTCGTCGTCCATGTAGCCGCGCAGGAACGACGCGAACACCGGGTCCTGCGCGACCTCGTGCACGTACCGGTGGCCGGCCAGGTAGCCGAGGTAGCCGAGCGCCTGGTGGGTCGCGTTGAGCAGCCGCAGCTTCATGAACTCGTAGGGCACGACGTCGTCGACGAGCTGCACGCCGACCCGCTCGAAGTCCGGGCGGCCGGCGGCGAAGTCGTCCTCCAGCACCCACTGGGTGAACGGCTCGCAGACCACCGGCCAGCCGTCGCGCAGGCCGAAGCGGTCGGCGAGCGCCGCGCGGTCGGAGTCCGCGGTGGCCGGGGTGATCCGGTCGACCATCGAGTTCGGGAAGCTCACCCGGTCGGCGACCCAGGCGCCCAGCTCGGGATCGCGCAGCTGCGCGACGCCGGTGAACACCCGGCGCGCGGCGTCGCCGTTGCCCTGCATGTTGTCGCAGCTCATGATCGTGAGCGGGCCGGTGCCGCGGTCCCGGCGGCGGGCCAGCGCCTCCACCACCAGGCCGAACGCGCTCGACCCGTCCCGGACGCCGGGGAACTCGGGATCGAACTCGCCGGTCTTCTGGTCGATCGCGTAGCCGCCCTCGGTGATCGTCAGCGACACGATCCGGGTGTCGGCGTGCGCGATCCGCTCGATCACCGCCTCCGGGTCGTCCGGCGCGAACAGGTAGTCGACCAGCGAGCCGACGACGCGCGGCGCGAGCGACCCGTCCGGCTCCTTGCGGACCAGGGTGTACAGCCCGTCCTGGGCGGCCAGCACGTCGCGCATCCGGGCGTCGCCGGGCAGCACCCCGACCCCGCAGATCCCCCAGTCCCGGGCCTCCCCGGCGATCAGCAGCGAGTCGACGTACATGGCGAGGTGCGCGCGGTGGAACCCACCCACTCCGATGTGCACGATGCCGGTGCGGATGCCGGTCCGGTCGTAGCCGGGGACGTCCACCCCCGGCACGCCCTCGTTCCAGATCGCGGCCTCGTCCAGCGAGCGCATGGCTCCCTCTCCCCCGGGTCGACTCCGTACCGACGCGCGACCCTACCGGTGATCGCGACACCGGCCACCCGGTCCGGGAGCGCAAGCTGACCGGTGCGCCGGACAGGTCCCCGCAAGGGGCCTGTACGCAGCGCGGTCGATGATCAAACGTTGCGAAATACGCAAGTCTGGCACTACCGTGCTCCGCGATGACCGATCCCCGCTCCGTTCCCGCCGTGGCCGCACGGGTGCGTGAGCTGCTGGACCGGGACGGGTGGACGCAGCGCCGATTCGCGGCCGCGATCGGGCTGGACGAGACCAAGCTGTCGAAGTCGCTGGCCGGCCGCCGCCGGTTCGCCGCGGCCGAGCTGGTCGCGATCGCCGACGTCACCGGGGAGACGGTGAACCGGCTGCTGCACGGCCGCGACGACGCGCGCACGCACACCGCGGTGCCGGGCGGCGCCGCAGCCACGGTCGTCTCCACAGGCTCCACAGGCTCCACAGTCGCCGCAGCATCCGCGGCCTCCGGCGGCAGGCCGGACGGCACGGACGCCGGGACGCAGGGCGCCCGGCGGACCCGGCGCCGGATCCTGGACGCGGCCTGGCGGCTGATCGCCGACCACGGCTACCACCGGGTGCGGACGGCCGACGTGGCCCGCGAGTGCGGCACCAGCCCGGCGGCCATCCACTACCACTTCCCCACCCGCTCCCAGCTGCTGGACGAGGCGCTGCGGCACAACGTGAAGCTCGCGTTCGACCGGCAGGTCGCCGAGCTGGACGAGATCACCGACCCGCACCGGCGGCTGCTGCGGCTGATCGACCTGCAGCTGCCGCAGGGCGAGCTGCTGCGCCGCGAGTGGTCGATCTGGATCCAGGTGTGGGCGGAGTCGGCGATCGACCCGGCGCGCCGGGAGCTCTACTGGGACTCCTACGACCGCTGGTACCGCAGCGTGCTGATGACGCTGCAGGACGGCGCGTCCACCGGCGTGTTCGTCGCCGGCCGGGCCGAACCGCTGGCCCACCAGCTCACCGCGCTGATCGACGGCCTCGGCATCCAGGTCATGGCGGGCACCCCCGGCACCGGGGCCGCCGAGATGCGCGCGGTGCTGCACGACTTCATCGACCGGGCCGTGCTCGCGGCGCCGGAGGACACCCACCGGACGGAGACCGGATGAACCGTGACGTCATCATCACCTGCGCGGTGACCGGGGCCGGGGACACCGTGGGCCGCAGCCCGCACGTCCCCGTGACCCCGGCCGCGATCGCCGCCGACGCGATCGCGGCCGCCCGCGCGGGCGCCGCCGTCGTGCACATCCACGTGCGCGATCCCGAGACCGGCGACCCGTCCCGGGCCGTCGAGCTGTACCGCGACACGGTGACCCGGATCCGGGACGCCGGCGTCGACGTCGTGCTGAACCTGACCGCCGGCATGGGCGGTGACCTGGTGATCGACGCCGAGGACCCGCTCAAGCCGGTGGACGGCACCGACCTGGTCAACGCGCTCGAGCGGCTCCCGCACGTGGAGGAGCTGCTGCCCGACATCTGCACGCTCGACTGCGGCTCGCTGAACTTCGGCGAGGGCAACCAGCTCTACGTGTCCACCCCGGACATGCTGCGCACCGGCGCCAAGCGGGTGCAGGAGCTCGGCGTGAAGCCGGAGCTGGAGATCTTCGACACCGGCCAGCTGTGGTTCGCGTCCACGATGGTCGCCGAGGGCCTGATCGACGCGCCGCCGCTGTTCCAGCTGTGCATGGGCATCCCGTACGGCGCCCCCGCCGATCCGGGCGTACTCGCCGCGATGGTGAACCTGCTGCCGCCCGGCTCGAACTTCGCGTCCTTCTCGATCGGCCGCGACCAGCTGCCCTGGGTGGCGCAGTCGATGCTGCACGGCGGGCACGTCCGGGTCGGGCTGGAGGACAACCTCTATCTCGCCCGCGGGGTGAAGGCGACCAACGAGCAGCTGACCGAGCGGGCCGTCGAGATCGTGCAGAACCTCGGCGGGACGGTCGCGACGCCGGACCAGGCCCGCGAGAGCCTGGGACTGAAGGAGCGGGCCGGTGTCTGAGCGCCCGGTGAGCGGCATCCGCACCGTCGCCTGCATCGGCGCCGGGGTGATCGGCGGCGGCTGGGCCGCCTACTTCCTGGCCCGCGGGCTGCGGGTGCGCGCCTGGGACCCGGCGCCGGACGCCGGCGACCGGCTGCGCCGCACCATCGACGCCGCCTGGCCCGCGCTGACCGAGCTGGGCCTGGCGCCCGGCGCCGACCCGCACGCGCTGGAGCTGTTCCCGACCGCCGCCGAGGCCGTCGCGGGTGCCGACTTCGTGCAGGAGAGCGCCCCGGAGGACCTCACCCTGAAGCGGGCGCTGCTGGCCGAGCTGGCCGCCGCGGCCGGGCCGGACGTCGTCGTCGCCTCGTCGACCTCGGGTTTCCCGATGTCGGACATGGCGACCGAGGCCGCCGACCCGGGCCGGCTGGTCGTCGGGCACCCGTTCAACCCGCCCTACCTGATCCCGCTGGTCGAGGTGGTCGGCGGGAACGCGACCGAGCCCTGGGCGAGCGCGCGGGCGGCGGAGTTCTACCGGCACATCGGCAAGTCGGTGATCGAGATGGACCGGGAGCTGCCCGGCTTCATCGCGAACCGGCTGCAGGAGGCGATCTGGCGGGAGGCGCTGCACATGGTCGCCGAGGGCGAGGCCACCCCGGAGGAGATCGACCGTTCGATCACCGACGGGCCCGGCCTGCGCTGGCCGGTGCACGGCCCCTGCCTGACCTTCCACCTGGCCGGCGGCGAGGGCGGCATGGCGCACATGCTCGACCACTTCGGACCGTCGCTGAAGGCCCCGTGGACCCGGCTGGACGCCCCCGAGCTCACCTCCGCGCTGCGCGACGACATGGTGGCGGGTGCGCAGGTCAGCGCCGGTGGACGGCCGATGGCCGAGCTGGTCGCCGAGCGGGACCGGGCGGTCATCGCCGTCCGGCGCGCGGTCGAGGCGGCCCGCGCGGCCGGGGCGGCCGGGGGCGACCGTGGCTGAGCCGGCGGAGCCGCTGGTGCACACCGACACCGTGCGCCCGGAGTGGATCGACTACAACGGGCACCTCTCCGAGCCGTACTACGTGCTGGTGTTCGGCGACGCGACGACCGCGCTGATGGAGCGGACCGGGATGGACGCGGCCTACCGGGCGGCGACCGGCTGCTCGCTGTACACGGTGGAGGCGCACGTCCGGTACCTGGCCGAGATCGGTCCGGACGCGCCGCTGACCGTGCGCACCCGGGTGCTCGGCCGGGACGCCAAGCGGCTGCGGCTCTGGCACGAGCTGTACGTGGACCCGGCCGGCGCGCCCTCGGCGACCGAGGAGCTGATGTGCCTGCACGTCGGCCCGGACGGGACGCTGCCGTTCCCGGACCCGGTCGCCGCGGCACTGGACGCGCTCACCGGGGACGGGCCGCAGCCCACGCACGCCGGACGCGCGATCGCCCCGGTCGGCCCGGCCGGTGCCGAACCCGACGGGACGGTGGTGCGCCGGCCCCCGACCTGAGCCCGCGACCGCGGCCCCGGGGCAGGACTCCGGGGCCTTGCCCGGAGGAGAAGTTCATGATCAGCCCGACAGCGGCGCCGTTCTCGCGGCGCCGCCTGCTCGCCGGCGCGGCCGGCCTGGGGGCGGTGGCACTGCTCGCAGGCTGCGGCGGTCCCGCCGCGGCCCGGGACGCCGGGCCACCCCGCCGCGGCGGGGTCCTGCGGGTGGGGGTGACCGGCGGCGGAGCGTCGGACACCCTCGACCCGCACAGCCCGGCCACCAACCCGGACATCGCCCGCACGCTGAGCCTCTACGAGCCGCTGCTGCACTGGGACGACGCGTACACCCTGCAGCCGGCCGTCGCCGAGGCGGTCCGCCCCGAGCCGGGGGCGCGCGCCTGGACCGCGACGATCCGGGCCGGCATCACCTTCCACGACGGTCGTCCGGTCACCCCGGACGACGTCGTCGCCACCTTCCGCCGGATCACCGACCCGGACGACCCGAAGTCCGGGGCGTCCCAGCTCGGGGTGCTGGACGACATCGTCGTCGCGGGCGAGCGGGAGGTCCGGTTCGTGCTGAGCGAGCCGTCGCCGGTGTTCGACCAGTACCTCGGCGAGTACTCGTGCGGCATCGTGCCCGCGGACTTCGACGTGACGCGGCCGGTCGGGACGGGGGCGTTCCGGTTCGAGTCGTTCAGCCCGGGCCAGCAGAGCGCGTTCGTCCGGCACGACGGCTACTGGCGTCCGGACCAGCCCTGGGTGGACCGGCTGGAGCTGATCAACTTCTCCGAGGACGACGCGCGGATCAACGCGCTGCTGTCCGGCCAGGTCGACGCGATCGACCAGGTGCCGCTGTCGCTGACCGAGGTCGTCGGGTCCTACGAGTCGATCCGGCTGCTCACCTCGGGGACCGGGGCGTGGCTGCCGATCACGATGCGGGTCGACGTCGAGCCGTTCGACGACGTCAGGGTGCGGCAGGCGCTGCGCCTGGTCGCCGGCCGCGAGCAGATGGTGAACCAGGTGCTGTCCGGCCTGGGCGCCCCCGCGGTCGACCTGTACGCCCGGTTCGACCCGGAGTACCTGGACCCGCAGCGCGAGCAGGACCTGGAGCGGGCGCGCGAGCTGCTCTCCGCGGCCGGGCGGCCGAACCTGTCGCTGGAGCTGGTGACCTCGCCGATCCAGGCCGGCACCGTCGAGGCCGCGCAGGTGTACGCGACGCAGGCCCGCGCGGCCGGCGTCGAGAT
Source organism: Pseudonocardia kongjuensis (assembly GCF_039526905.1). NCBI lineage: Bacteria > Bacillati > Actinomycetota > Actinomycetes > Pseudonocardiales > Pseudonocardiaceae > Pseudonocardia > Pseudonocardia kongjuensis. The sequence continues at coordinate 454,587 of NZ_BAAAJK010000001.1, forward strand.
CGGGCTGCGCCGGGTGGACACCTCCACCTTCTTCTCCGACCAGTACCTGCAGTGGGAGTTCGCGCAGAGCTTCTGGAACACCCGCAACTACATCCCGCAGGCGTCCCAGTCGTCGATGCCGGACGCGCCGTTCAACGAGACCCACTGGGACGACGCCGAGTACCAGGCCGTCATCCGGCGGGCCCGGTCCGAGGTGGACCCGAACCTGCGGGCGCAGCTGGTGCGCCGGGCCCAGCAGATCGAGTTCGACCGCGGCGGCTACCTCATCTGGGGCTTCCCGGACCGGGTGGACGCGCACCAGGGCTACGTCGGCGGGCTGGTCCCGAACCGCACCGGCCTGTCGCTGTCCGGATACGAGTTCCGGAAGGCGTGGGTGGCCGCATGAGCCTGCTGACGAAGATGATCGTGAAGCGGCTCCTGGTGAGCGTGCTGGTGCTGCTCGTCGTGTCGCTGCTGATCTTCGCCGCGACGCTGCTGCTGCCCGGCGACCCGGCCCGGGCGATCCTCGGCCAGCAGGCGACCCCGGAGCGGGTGGCGGCGCTGACCGAGCAGCTCGGCCTCGACCGGCCGGCCTGGGAGCGGTACCTGTCCTGGCTCGGCGGTGTGCTCACCGGCGATCTCGGCTTCTCCGCCGCCACCCAGGGCCCGGTGTCCGAGCTGCTCGGCGGCCGGATCGCCGCCTCGGCGCTGCTGCTGGTGCTGACCGCGCTGATCAGCACCCCGGTCGCGCTGGCGCTCGGCGCCTGGGCGGCGACCCGCCGCGGCACCCGGACCGACTCGGTGCTCTCCGGCTCCAGCCTGGTGCTGGCCGCGCTGCCCGAGTTCGTGATCGGTGTCCTGCTGGTCGTCCTGTTCGCCACGTCGGTGCTGCAGATCCTGCCGTCGGTGACGATCGCGCGGCCCGGGGAGCCGGTGTGGGCGCGGCCCGAGCAGCTGGTGCTGCCGGTGCTCACCCTCGCCCTGGTGGTGATCCCGTACGTGGTGCGGATGACCCGGGCGACGCTGTCCGAGGCGCTGGACGCCGGGTTCGTCGAGATGGCCCGGCTCAAGGGCCTGCCGGAGCGCACGGTGCTCGTCCGGCACGCCGTCCCGCACACCATCGGGCCGGTCGCGCAGGTGATCGCGCTGCAGCTCGCCTGGCTGGCCGGCGGCGTCGTCGTCGTCGAGTTCCTGTTCCGCTACCCCGGGATCGGGCAGGCGCTGATCGACGCCGTCGCGAACCGCGACGTCCAGGTGGTGCAGGCGATCACGCTCATCATCGCCGCGTTCTACGTGCTGGTGAACCTCGCCGCGGACGTGGCCGGGATCCTGGCCGATCCGCGGATCCGTCACGCGTCGGGAGGTGGCGCATGAGTGCCCCCGCTGTTCCTGCAGGACTGCTGCGGCGCACGTTCCGCCGCCGCCAGGCCCGGATCGGGGCGGTGCTGACGCTGGTCGTCGTGGCGGTGGCGCTGCTCGGCCCGCTGCTCGGCCCGCTGCTCACCGGCTACGGGGTGGACGACTTCGCCGGCCGGCCGTTCCAGTCCGACGGGGTCGCCGGCACCGACGATCTCGGCCGCGACGTGCTCACCCGGTTCCTCGCCGGTGGCGGGCCGGTGCTGCTCTACGCGCTCGCCGCGACCGCGATCGGCATCGTCGGCGGCGCGATCGCCGGGATGCTCGCCGGGTACTCCGCCGGTGACCGCAGCAGCCGGCTGGACGCGCTGATCATGCGCGGCGGCGACGTGCTGCTGTCGTTCCCGCAGCTGGTGCTGGCGCTGCTGGCGGTGGCCGTGCTCGGCTCGTCGGGCTGGCTGCTGGTGCTGGTCATCGGGATCACGCACATCCCCCGGGTGGCCCGCGTCGCCCGGCAGGCGACGCTGTCGGTCGCCGGGCAGGACTACGTGCTGGCCGCCCGGATGTACGGCGTGCCGCGGCGGCGGATCCTGGCCACCGAGGTGCTGCCGAACATCACCGGGCCGCTGATGGTCGAGCTCGGCCTGCGGCTGACGTACTCGATCGGCTACGTCGCGTCGCTGTCGTTCCTCGGGCTCGGGGTGCAGCCGCCCGCGTCGGACTGGGGCCTGCAGATCAACGAGAACCGGATCGCACTGATCGTCACGCCGTGGGGGGTGCTGCTGCCGGTGCTCGCGATCGCGGTGCTGACCGTCGGCACGAACATGATCACCGACGCGCTGGCCAAGGAGTCGGCCGACACGACCGGGGAGGCCGCATCATGACCGGGAACGACGCGAGCGGACCGGGCGGCACGGCCACGGCCACCGCGACGATCGCCTGCAGCGGGCTGCGGGTCGGGACCACCGGCGGCCGGGAGGTGCTGCACGGGGTGGACTACGCCGTCGCACCCGGCGAGATCCTCGCCCTGGTCGGCGAGTCCGGATCGGGCAAGACGACCGCGGCGCTCGCCGCGCTCGGCCACTTCCGCACCGGGCTGGTGCACACCGGCGGGACCATCCGCTTCGACGGCCACACCGAGTCGCACGACGACCTGCTCACGGTGCCGCCGGCCACGATCCGCGGGATCCGCGGGCGGCTGGTCAGCTACGTGCCGCAGGACCCGGCGCTGTCGCTGAACCCGCTGCTGCGGATCGGCACCCAGGTGGCGGAGGTGCTGGAGGCGCACGGCTACGACGGCGACGTCGGTGCCCGGGTGCAGGAGGTGCTGACCGACGTCGGACTGGACTGCGACGACGCGTTCCTCGGCCGCTACCCGCACCAGCTCTCCGGCGGGCAGCAGCAGCGGGTCGGGATCGCGGCCGCGTTCGCGAACCGGCCGGACGTCGTCGTGCTCGACGAGCCGACCACCGGTCTCGACGTGACCACCCAGGACCTGGTGCTGGACACCGTCCGCGAGCTGGTCACCCGGTCCCGGACGGCGGCGCTGTACATCACCCACGATCTGGCCGTCGTCGCCGGGCTGGCCGACCGGGTGTCCGTGATGCAGGCCGGTGAGGTGGTGGAGACGGGGACGGTGCGCCAGGTGCTCACCGCACCCGAGCACCCGTACACCCAGAGCCTGATCGCGGCGGTGCCCGATCTGGACCGGATCGTCGAGCGGGACGCGGCGCCGTCCGGTGCGGACGCGGGCGCCCCGCTGCTGCAGGTGACCGGCGCCGGGAAGAGCTACGGGCCCAGGACCGTGCTCGACGGCATCGACCTGGAGCTGTGGCCCGGCGAGTGCCTGATGCTGCTCGGCGAGTCCGGCTCCGGGAAGACGACCCTGGCCCGCGGGCTGGCCGGGCTGCTCGATCTCGACACCGGATCGCTGACCCTGCGCGGCGAGCCGCTGGCGACCCCGCGCAGCTACGCGCAGCTGCGCAGCGTGCAGTACGTGTTCCAGAGCCCGTTCGCCTCGCTGAACCCGCGGCGCACGGTCGCCAGCTCGCTGGAGGTGCCGCTGCGGCACCTGACCGATCTCGACGCCGACGCCCGCCGGGCCCGGGTGCTGGACATGCTCGGCCAGGTCCGGCTGGACGACACGTTCGCCGGGCGCTACCCGGGCGGGCTGTCCGGCGGCGAGCGGCAGCGGGCGGCGATCGCCAGGGCCCTGGTCACCGCGCCGGACGTGCTGGTGTGCGACGAGGTCACCTCGGCGCTCGACGTGTCGGTGCAGGCGGCGATCGTGGACCTGCTCGCGACGGTGCGCCGCGAGCTGGGCACGGCGATGCTGTTCGTGACGCACAACATCGCGCTGGCCCGGCAGGTCGCGGACCGGATCGCGGTGCTGCAGGGCGGCCGGATCGTGGAGCAGGGCACCGTGGAGGACGTGCTGGCGGACCCGCAGCACGCCTACACCCGGCAGCTGCTGGAGCACACGCCGTCGATGGCCGCCGTGCGGTGAGCGGGGATCCGGCGGCCGCGCGGTCCGCGCCGCGCGGCCCGGTCGCGCCCGGGTTCTCCGCGGTCGCGGACGCGTTCGCCGACGTGCTGGCCGGCGCGCGCGGCGGCGCGGCGTTCTCGGTGGTCCGGGACGGGGTGCCGCTGGTCGAGCTGCACGGCGGGCTCGCCGACCCGGTGACCGGGCGGCCGTGGACCCGGGACACGGTGGCGGTGCTGTTCTCCGGCACCAAGGGGCTGGCCGCGACGGCCTGCGCGGCGCTCGCCGACCGGCTCGACCCGGACGCGCCGGTGGTCCGGTACTGGCCGGAGTTCGCGGCCGGCGGCAAGGCGACCGCGACCGTCGCCCAGGTGCTCGCGCACACCGTCGGGCTGCCCTACGTCGATCCGGAGCCGCCGGCCGCCGACGCGCTCGACGACCGGGCCTGCGCCGTCGCGCTGGCCCGCCAGACACCGCTGTGGGAGCCCGGCAGCCGGGTCGCCTATCACGCGCTGACCTGGGGGAACCTGGTCGCCGAGCTGCTGCGCCGGGCGACCGGCGGCGCCGATCCGCGGGTCGTGCTGGAGGAGGTCGTCGGCCGGGTGCCGGGTGCCCGGGTGTTCCTGGCGACCGCGCCGCCGGAGCCCGCCCGGATCGTCCGGGCGCCCGGCTACCGGATCTCGACGTTCCTCGACGATCCGCGGCGCCGGCGGGTCGTCGAGCGGATGTACCGGGTGCTGCTCGACGACGCCGACGCCGTCAACTCCCCCGGCTGGTACCGCTCGGGTGCGCTGGCCGGTGCGGCGGTGGCCGGCGCGCCCGCGATGGCCCGGGCCTACGCGGCGCTGACCGATCCGGCGCGGTCACCGGTCCGGCCGGCCGCGCTGGCCCGTGCGGTGCGCACGCACGCGACCGGCACCGACGCGGTGAACGACCGGCCGCTGCGGTTCGGGCTCGGCTTCGAGCTCGCCGACCGGCTCGGCACGTTCGGCCCCGAGCCGGTCGCGTTCGGGCACAGCGGCGCGGGCGGCGGGCGGCACGGCGCCTGGCCCGAGCGGCGGATCGGCTTCTCGTTCCTGACCAACGAGATGCGCGCCGAGGACGTCGACGACCGGGCCGACCGGCTGCTCGGGGCGCTGCACGGCTGCCTGCGAGCGGCGTGACCCGCGGGCTCAGGCGAAGGTGAGGACGTCCTCGGCGGCCAGCCGCGGCAGGCGCGGGAACCAGGCGTCCGGGCCCGGGTGTCCGATGTTCACCACGAGCAGCGCGCGGTGCCGGCCGCCGGGCAGGAACTCCTCGGTGACGGCGTCGGCGTCGAACCCGGCCATCGGGCCGGTGGCGAGGCCGTGCGCGCGGACGGCGAGCAGCAGGTAGCCGATCTGCAGGCCGGCGTTGAACCGGGCCATGCCCTCACGGCCCTCGCGGCCCTGCGCCTCCATGCCCTCCCGGAAGTCCGGCTTGACCGGGAAGGTGACCGGCGAGTGCTCGTGGAAGTCCAGGTCGGCGGCCAGGATCGCGATCACCGGGGCCTGCTCGGACTTGCCGCGGTTGCCCTCGGCGAGCAGCGGCAGCAGCCGCTGCTTCGCCTCGGCCGTGCGCACGAAGGTCACCCGCAGCGGCTGGGTGTTCGCCGCGGTGGGCGGCCACTGGGCGAGCTCCCAGATCGAGCGCAGCGTCTCGTCGGACACCGGCTCGTCGGTGAAGGTGTTCGCGGTGCGGGCCTCGGTGAACAGTGCCGTGCGGCCGGCGTCGTCGAGGACGGGCAGGGGGAGCTGGGCCGCAGCAGTCGCAGCAGTCTCGGTCGTCGCAGTCGTCGCAGTCACAGAAGGTAGAACGCTCAACCATCGACCGGGATTCCGCGCCGTCCGGTGAAGTGGATCACCCGGTGGCGGTGATCCCCCAGTGCAGCACCTGCGGCTCGCCGGGGACCAGCTCGATCAGGTCGGTGCCCGAGTTCAGCGCGTCCGGCGGGCACGTCATGGGCTCCACCGCGACCGCCCGGGCCGCGGTCACCACCCCGTCCGGGCCGTGCCGCGGGAAGTCCGCCGGGGTGAAGACCTGGACCCAGCCGAACGCCGGGTCCGCCCACAGCTCGGTGCCGCCGCCGTCCGGGGCGACCACCCGGTGCCGGACCAGGTCGTCGCCCTCCACGGGCACGCAGCCGCCGAACGCGTCGTCCAGCTCGGTCCCGGCCAGCCGGGTCCCGGCGAACGGGCGGTCCAGCGGCTCCGGCGGACCGTCCGGGAGCTGCTCGCGCAGCGGCAGCCGGGTCCGGGCGGCCAGGGTGAGCTCCAGGTCGTCGGCCGGGACGTCACCGACCCGCAGGTAGGGGTGGAAGCCCAGGCCGAACGGCACCGGCGCGGACCCGAGGTTCTCCACCTCGGTCTCGACGCCCAGCCCGCCCGCACCGACGGTGTAGGTGATCCGGACCCGCACCGGCTGCGGCCAGCCCGGCTGGACCGGCGCCACCGCCGTCAGCACCAGCCGGTCGCCGGCCCGGTCGGCGAGCGTCCACGGCACGTGCCGGAGCAGCCCGTGGATCGCGTTGCCCGCCGCGGGCTCGGTCAGCGCGAGCTGCTGCGTCGCGCCGCGCAGGCTCCACCGGCCCCCGCGGACCCGGTTCGGCCACGGCGCGAGCACCGCGCCGGAGCCCTTCGCCGGCCGCGCCGTCGGCGGATGCGGCTCCACCCGGACCCGGCCGCCCTGCACGAACCCGGCGAGGCCGCCGCCGACCTCGTCCACCTCGGCCCGGCAGTCCCCGGAGACGATCACGAACCGCTCACCACACGCGTCCATCCACGCAGTGTGCGGACCGCGGCGGATCAGCCCGCGAGCGGGGTGGCGCGCGCGGCGCCGGCGTCGAGCACGGGCTCGATCCGCGACGGCGGGCCCAGCTCGGCGACGGTGAACTCGACGCCGGTGCCGCGGGCCAGCCCGACCAGGTGCTCGTGGTGGGTGAACAGCAGCACCTGGGCGGACCCGGCCAGCTCGGCGAGCACCCGGATCGCGGCCGGGGCGCGCTCGTCGTCGAAGGTCATCAGGACGTCGTCGAGCACCACCGGCACCGGCGGCAGCCCGGCCGCGGTCCGGTCCGCCTGCAGCTGCTCGATCCCGGCCAGCCGCAGCGCCAGGTGCACCTGGTCCGCGGTGCCCTCGGACAGCGTCGGCGGGGTCAGCTCCTCGCCGTCGGCCCGGACCGCGACCAGCGTCCGGGCGCCCGCCCCAGGCTCGGACGGCGGCCGCAGCGCGACGAACCGGCCGCCGGTCAGCCGTTCCAGCAGCGAACCGGCCCGCACCAGCAGCGGCGAGGCGTGGCTGCGCTCGTAGGCGTCCAGCTCGCGGCGCAGGATCTCGCGCTGCAGGTGCAGCACCAGGTAGCGCTCGGCGGCGTCGGCGACCCCGGCGAGCTCCTCCTGCGCGCGGGCGTGCAGCTCGGCGGCGCCCTCGGCCTCCTCCAGCTCGCGGCGCCGGGCACGCAGACCGCCCAGCTGCTCGCGGATCCCGTCCTGCTCGGCGCCCAGCTCCCGCTCGTGCGCCTCGGCCCGGTCCAGGGCCTCCGCGAGCGCCCCGGGATCGGCGCTCAGGCTCACCCCACCGGTGCCGGCGGGCGGCTCCGCACCCGGATCGGCCGCGGACGCGACGAGCTCGCCGGCGTCGAGATCCGGCGCGGCGGCGGCCAGCAGCCGCGACTGCTCGGCGATCCGGGCGTCCAGCGCGGCCACCACGGCGCCGCGCTCGGCCGCCGCCTCCAGCCCGCCGGGCTCCATCGCCTCGGTCAGCGCCAGCTCGACGGCGAGCCGGTCCAGCACCGCCCCCGCCGCGGCGACGTCGCGGGCGGCCCGGGCCGCGGCGTCCTCGGCGTCGACGATGCCGTCGTCGAGGTGCCCGGCCGAGACCGCCGCCTTGGTGACCTCGCGGACCCGGTCGGCCAGCTCGCCGAGCCGGTCGGCCGGCGCGGTGCCGGTCGGCGCCCGGTCCAGGTGCCGTTCGACGAGCGCGGTGACCGCCCGGCGGTGGCTGTTCACCGCCCGTTCCAGGCGGGTCGCCTCCTGGTCGTCCTGGCGGGCCAGCGCCCCGGCCTGCTGGGCGTCGGCGACGGTGTCCCGCCGGGTGCCCCAGCCGGACGGTTCCAGGTCGGTCGGCAGCCCGGCCCCGCGCAGCGCGAACCGCCAGCGCTGGGCCGCGAGCTCGCGGTCGTGCCGGGCGGCGTCGGCCGCTCCCCCGGCCCGCTCGGCCTCGCTGCGCAGCCGGGCCAGCAGCACCTGGCGGTCCCTGGCGTGCCCGGCCTCGACCGCCAGGTCCTCGGCGGCGACCAGCAGCACGTCCAGCGGGGCCCCGTCGCGCGGACGCCCGGCGGCGGCCAGCGCCGTGCCGAGCGCCCGCTCCTGCTCCTGCGCCTGGTCCCGCAGCCGGGCCAGCCGCTCGTCGGCGCGGGCCACCTCGTCCTGGGCGCGGGTCGCCTCGGCGAGGGCGGCGACCACGGTGTCGGCGTCGTCCGGATCGGGCACCGCGACGCCGTGCGCCCGCCACAGCGTGGTCCAGGCCGATCCGGCGGCGTCGGCCTGCCCGCGGGCCCGCCCGACCGCCGCACCGGCCTCGGCCAGCGCGTCCGCCGCGGCGGCCAGCTCGGACTCCTTCTGCGCGAGCTCGGCGACCCGGTCCGCGGAGGCGATCATGTCGTCGGCGACCCGGTCGGCCGCCGCGACCGCCGCCGCGACCCGCCCGGCCGCCGCCGACGCGGCGCGGTCGTCGTCGACCAGCAGCCGGGCCACCGCGTCGTCGCGCTCGGCGCGGGCCGCGGCCAGCGCGACCGGACCGACCGGGCGGCCGCGGCCGGCGCGCGGGTCGCGGGCGGTGCGGGCCCGGTGCTCGCGCTCCGCGGCGTCGGCGGCCGCGCGCTCGGCGGCCCGCAGCTCCTGCTCGGCGGTGCGCAGCGCGGTGCGGGCCGACCGGACCTCGCGCACCGGTGGGGCGAGCACCGGCACGGCGCCACCCGGCGCAGTGCTGTCCGGCGCAGTGCTGTCCGGCGCAGTGCTGTCCGGCGCAGTGCTGTCCGGCGCAGTGCTGTCCGGCAGAGCCTGTCCATGCCTGTCCGCGCCCGGCCCGCGGTAGCCGGCCGCGGCGAGCGCCTCGGCCCGGCGGGCGCGGGCGGCGTCCCGCTCGACCACCGCGGCCCGGCACAGCGCCGCCGCCGAGCCGTCGGCCTCGATCGCCCGGCGCACCTCGGCGACCCGGCCGACCCGGTCCGGATCGAGCCCGCCGGGCACGTCGGCGGCCTCGCGCACCTCGGCCAGCGCCTCGGCGTACACCCGCTCCGCGCGGTCCTCCTCGATCTGCGCGTCGTGCAGCCTGCGGGCGATCTCGTCGAGATCGCGGGCCCGGTCGGCGGGCAGGTGCACCGCGGCGAGCCGCTCCCCGGCGCTGCGGCCGTCGTCGGCGACCAGCCCGGCCAGCGCGGACTCGGCCCGCCGGTGCGCCTCGGCCGCGTCGGCGCGCAGCCGGGCCGCCCGCTCGGCGTCGGCCCGGCGGGCCTGGGCGGCGGACTCCAGCTCGCGCACCCGGCTGGCGTCGGCCAGCAGGTCCTCGTCGAGGTCCAGCTCGGCCCGGGCGGCCCGCAGCTCGTCGGCCCGCGCGCGGTGGGTGTCCCGCTCCTGCTCGGCGGCGGCCCGGTCCGCGGTGGCCCGGGTGTACTCGGCGAGCGCCTCCGCGCCGAGCGCGGCACCGGTGGCGCACTGCGCGGCCCGCTCGGCCTGCAGCGCGGCCAGCTCCCGGGCCGGTTCCCTGGCCCGCAGCGCCTGCCGCGCCCGGTCGGCGCCGTCGGCCGCGGACCGGCGGGCGCGGGCCAGCTCCGCCGCGCGGCGCTCCAGCCGGGCGATCTCGTCGGCGACGGCGCTGACCTCACCGGCCCGCGAGGTGCGCTCGCCGGCCAGCTGCTCGGTCTCGGTGAACCGGGCGAACGCGGCCCGCACGGCCACCGAGCGGTTCCCGCGGTGCTCCTTGAACAGCGCGTCGGCCTCGGCGTCCAGTGCGGCGATCAGCGCGCGCGCATCGCGGCCGCTGCGGGCGGTGAACACCAGCTCGGCGAGGTCCCCGCCGCCGGCGCACAGCTTGCGGCCGCCCTCGCGCAGCTGCTCGTGGCCCAGCCCGAAGCCCTCCCGCCAGCGCCGGCGGGCCTCGGCGCCCCCGGGGCCCCACGGCGCGTCCACCGCGATCTCCGCGGGACCGTCCGGATCGCCGGGCACCCGGTGCAGGCCGCGGGTGGTGCGGCGCAGCAGCTGCTCACCGTCCGGGCCGTCGACCAGCGCGGACACCGCCAGCCGGGCCGGGCTGAACGCGTAGGCGTGCCGGACCGGGCGGGGCATCCCCCACAGCAGATCGGACAGCGCGTCGAGCAGGGTCGTCTTGCCGGCCTCGTTCGGGCCGGACACGACGGTCAGGCCGCGGCCGAGCGCCAGCTCGCGGCCCTCGTAGGCGCCGTAGCGCTCCAGGACCAGGGTCCGCAGGTTCACCGGTCGCCCTCCGTCCCGGCCATCCGGGCCAGCAGCTGCTGCTCGGCCTGGTGGGCGAGCGCGGCCAGCCGCGCGTCGTCGCGCAGGTCCAGCAGGCCGGCCTCGCGCAGCCGGCGGCCCACCTCGCGGTCCAGCGGGGCGGCCAGCTCCCGGATCCGGTCCGGGTCCCCGGCCAGCCCGGCGGCGGCCGCGGACACCGCGGCGGTCAGCTCCGGGTCGACGGCGAGCGCATCGGCCGGCGGGCGGGTCCGGTTCCGGATCTTCTCCAGCACCGCACCGGCCTGCCCGGCGGCCAGGTCCAGCTCGGTGCGCACCCGCTCGGTCTCGGTCAGCCCGGCCGCGGCCGGCCCGGCGCCGTGCAGCGTCACCTGGGCGACGACGGCCCGCGGTGCCGCCTGGACGCACCGCTCGCGCAGCGCCGCCGCGGCCGCGTCGAACACCTCGTCGGCGCCGGCCAGGCCGGTGATGTCCACCTCGACCAGCTCCCAGCGCGCCACGTCCAGCACCAGCGGCTCGATCGACGCCGCGCCGCCCGGCTCGACCTCCACCAGCAGCGCCCCCTTCGGGCCGCGCTCCTGGGGGTGGCGGCCCTGCAGGTTCCCGGAGAACGCGGCCTTGTGCGGCCCGTCGCAGACGGTGCGCCGCTCGTGCACGTGCCCGAGCGCGAAGTACTCGTAGCCGCAGCCGGACAGGTCCTCCGGGCGGCACGGGGCGTAGGTGTCGTGCCGGTCGTCGCCCTGCACCGAGGTGTGCAGCATCCCGGCGTTGACCAGGCCGGGGATCCGGTCCGGGTAGGCGGGCACCAGGTTCTCCAGGACGGCCCGGCGGGCGAAGCCCTGGCCGTGCACGGCCAGGCCGAGATCGTCGAGCACCACCGTCTCCGGGTGCTCGACGGACAGCCGGTGGGTGTTCGGCGGCAGCCGCAGCGACCGGGTGATCTCGGACTCCGCGTCGTGGTTGCCGTTGATCAGGAACACCGGGACGCCCTCGTCGTGCAGCCGGGACAGCTGCCGGACGAAGAAGGCGCCGGTGGCGTAGTCCTTCCAGTCGCCGTCGTAGACGTCGCCGGCCAGCAGCAACGCGTCCGCCCGCAGGTCGACGACGGCGTCGACCAGGTTCTCGCAGGCCCGCCGGGTCGCCGCGCGCAGGGTGCCGGCCAGCTCGGAGTCGCCGAGCCGGGCCAGGCCGCGCAGCGGGCTGTCCAGGTGCAGGTCGGCGGCGTGCACCAGGCGCATGGCGGCTCCGTCCTGTCCCGGTCCGGTCCTGCCCGGGTGATCGTCGAGGGGGCGCGCCGAGTGTAGGAGAGCGCACCGACAGCGACCGCGACGCGACCCGGCGCGTCCGCGAACCGCCGTGAAATCCCAGCTCAGGTGCCCCAGGACACAGAGCGGCGCGGACCACATTCAGGTGTGAGGTAAGGGTGCCCTGAGCAACAATGGTGGATCCGACTCCGACAGCTCCCCGGGAGCCGTGAACGATGATCCTCCTCTGCGAACGGTGCTACGCACCGATCGATCCCGACACCGAGGGCCACTACCGGCTCTCGCACATCGACCACGCCGACGCGGCGGGCAACGTCACCTGGCGGGACGCGGTGGTGCACACCGCGCCCTGTGCGGCGGCGGGCAGCCACTGGGCGCACGAGCGGCAGGACCGCGCGGCATGACCGGCGACCTGCTCTGCGAGCGGTGCTGGAACCCGATCGACCGCACCGCGGAGCCGCTGCGGATGAACACCCTCGGCGGCGTCGCGCCGGACGGCGCCCCGGTGCGCACCTTCGTGCACGCGCTGCCGTGCCAGTCGCCCGACACCGGCGACTGGGACGCAGGCCGGCGCGGCCTGTCCCCCGCCGCGGTCCGGCACGCCGCCGCCCGCGCCGACCACCGCTGACCCGGACGGGCTCCGCCGAACCGTCGAAACTGGGTATGGACGCCGCGGCCGGTCCCGCGCTGTCGTCGTCGGATGACCACCGTGCGACCGACCACGGAACCGTTCGTCGGGCGGGTCGCCGAGCTCGCCGCCGTCGACGACGCCTGGGCCGCGGCCTGCGCCGGGCGGCCCGCGCTGGTGTGGGTGGACGGCCCGGCGGGCGCCGGCAAGAGCGCGCTGATCGCCCGCTGCGCGGCCCGCACGTCCGGCACGGTGGTGCTCGCCGCGGACGGCGACGAGGACGAGACCGCGCTCGCCTACGGCTATCTCGACCAGCTCGCCACACAGCTGCCCGGCCGGACGTCGTCGCTGCTGGGGACGCCCGCCGGGCGGCGGGCGGATCCGCTGGCCGTCGGCGCCGAGCTGCTCGCCGCGCTCGGCACGCTGCCCGCCGCGGATCCGGTGCTGCTGCTGCTCGACGACCTGCAGTGGGCCGACCGGCAGTCGGTCGGTGCGCTGCTGTTCGTGCTGCGCCGGCTGCGCCACGACCGGGTGCTCGTGCTCGCCGGCTCGCGCCCGGCCGGGCCGGATCCGGCGGACGCCCCGGACCCGCCCGATCCGCGCTGGGAGCGGCTGCTCGGCCCCGGCCGGGACGTCCGGCGGTTGCACCTGGACGGGCTGAGCCCGGCCGAGGTCTCCGACCTGGCCGCCGCGCTGGGCCGCCCGCTCGGGTCGACCGGCGCCGCCGAGCGGCTGCGGGCGCACACCGGCGGGAACCCGCTGTACACCCGCACGCTGCTGGAGGAGCTCCCGCCGGAGGTGCTGGCCGGCACCTCCGGCGTGCTGCCGGCGCCGCGCCCGTTCGCCGCGCTGGTGCAGGCCCGGCTGGCCCGCGCCGGGCCGGACACCGACGCGCTCGTGACGGCGGCGTCGGTGCTCGGCGCCGGCTGCCCGCTCGGCCTCGCCGCGGCGGTCGCCGGGATCGGTGACCCGGCCCCGGCGCTGGACGGCGCTGTCCGCCTCGGGCTGCTCCGGGAGCGGGCCGGGACCGCGCCGGCCCGGATCGTGTTCGCCCATCCGCTGGTGCGGGCGGCGGTGCTGGGTGGCCTCTCGGCGGTGCGCAGGCGGGAGCTGCACGCGGCCGCGGCCCGGCTGCTGCCCGGCCGGGACGCCGTCCTGCACCGGGTCGCCGCCGCCGCGGGCCCCGATCCGGAGCTGGGCGACGAGCTGGCGGCGCTGGCCGCCGACCGCGGGACGCCGGGTGCCCGGGCGGCCGATCTGCTGCGCGCGGCGGCCGACCTGGCGGTGCACCCGGACACCCGGGAACGCCGGACGCTGGCCGCCGCCCGGATGCTGCTCGACCACGGCGAGATCGCCAGGGCCGCGGCCGCCGAGCCGGTGATCGCCCGGTGCGCCCCGGGTCCGGGGCGGGATCGGCTGCTCGGCGAGATCGCCCTGCTGACCGGCCGGTTCGGCCGGGCCCGGGAGCTGCTCGACGGGCTCCCCGGGTGCGGGGCGCTCGCCCTGCTCGACGTGATCGAGGGTGCCCCGGAGCGCGCGGTCCGGCGCGGCGGCGCCGCGCTGTCCGCGGCACCGGGCCCGGCCGGACGCCGGATGGCCGGGTTCGCCGTGGTGCTCGGGCTGGCCGCCGGTGGCCGCCGGGACGCGGCCGGTGCGCTGCTCGACGGGCTCGGCGCCGGCCCGCGGGCACCGGTCGACGCGCTGGTCGCCCGCGGGGTGCTCGCCGCGGACGACGAGGACGCCGCGCTCCGGCTCGACGCCGCCGTGGAGCGGGCCCGCGCCGGCGAGCCGGTCCGCGGGCTCGCGCTGGCCCTGGCCTTCCGGGCGGCCGCGCACGACCGGCTCGGCGAGCCGGGCGCGGTGGAGGGCCTCGAGCTGGCGGTGGCCGCCGCCCGGGACGGCGGGAACCGGCTGGCCGGGACGCTGGCGCACGCGTTCGCGGCGGAGGCGCTCGCCGCCCGCGGCCGGCTGGTCCCGGCCCGCGCACACCTGGCCGCCGACACCGGTCCGCGCTGGTGGGGCGCCGATCTCGGGACCGGTGTCGGCGCGGCCGCGGTGGCCGCCGCGGACGGCGACCCGGGCGCGGTGCTGGCCGCGCTCGATCCGCTGACCCGGCCCGAGCTCGCCGCCCGCGCCGACGGGCTGGGGCTCCTCGCGCCGCGGGTGCTGCGCGTCGAGGCGCTGCTGGCGACCGGTCTGCGGGACGCGGCGGCGGCCGAGCTGGAGGTGCTGGACGCCCGGCTCGCCGGGCGCGCACCGACCCGGTACACCCTCGACGCCGTCCGGCTGCGCCTGCTGCTCGCCGCGCCGGACCGGCCGGTACCGCCGCTGCCCGGCCGGCCGGCCCGGGCGCCGCTGGCCCGCGGCCGGCTGGAGTACGAGGCCGGACGACGGCTGCTCGGCACGGGTGCCCGGCGGGCGGGTGTCGATCTGCTGCGGGCCGCCCGGGAGCGGTTCGCCGGGCTCGGCGCCGTGCCGGACCGGGTCCGCTGCGACACCGTGCTGCACGACGCCGGACTCACCCCGCCGGGACCGGCCGGGCCGTCCGGGGTGCTCGGCCTCACCCCGCACGAGCGGGCCGTCGTCGGGCTGGTGGTGCGCGGCCTGACCAACCGGGAGGTGGCCGAGCAGCTGTTCGTGACCCCGCGGACGGTCGCCTACCACCTCAGCAACGTGTACGCGAAGCTCGGCGTCACCGGCCGCCGCCAGCTGCGCGCCGTCACCGCGCGCGCGGGCGGCTGACCCGGACTGGAAGGTCGGCTGGAAGGTCCGGCCGGTGCGCGGGCGTCCGGGACGGCGGGACGCTGCCCCGATGCACCGGGTCGTCGCGGCGGGCCGGCCGTGAGCCGGGGCCCCGCCCGCCTGGCCGCGGCCACCGGCCTGCTGTTCGCGGCACTGTTCGTGGCCGCCCTGGTGCTGATGCACCGGGCCCCGGGCCTGGCCGACCCGGACGCCCGCTACGCCGCGTTCCAGGCGAACGGCGGGGACGGGATCCTGGTCGCCGTCGGGCTCTACCTGGTGCCGCTGGCCGGGGTGGCGTTCCTGTGGCACATGACCGCGATGCGGGCACTGCTCGACACCCTCAGCCCGCCGCCGTCGACGATGGCGCACGGGCTGAACCTGCTCGCCGGGGTGCTGTTCGTGGCGATGCTGTTCGCCGGCGCCGCGGCGGCCGGGGCCCCGGCCACGGCGTCCTACCTGGGCGACGCGGCACCGCTCGCCCCCGACGTGACGCGGGCGCTGACCGCCGTCGGGTACGGGTTCGTGTTCGTGTTCGCGGTCCGCGGCGCCGGTATGTACGCGCTGACGACCACCACGCTGCTGCGCACCGCCGGGGTGCTCCCGCGCGTCGTCGGTGTGCTCGGCTACCTGCTCGCCGCGTTCCTGCTGCTGACCGCCAGCACCCGGCCCGCAGCCGCACTCGTCTTCCCGGCCTGGGTGGTCCTGGTCGGCGTGAGCCTGCTCGCGCACGCCCGCCGGGCCCCCAGCACACCGGTGACCGCATCCGCCGCCACCTGAGCGGCGTCCAGCCGAGGAGCCCGCCATGGCCGCACCCACCCGTCCCGCCGCCGTCGGCGGGGTGCCCGGACCGCGGCCGCTGCCGCTGATCGGGAACGCCCTCGACGTGCCGTCCGGACGGACCGTCCAGGCCCTGATGGAGCTCACCCGCCGCTACGGCCCGATCTTCCGGCTGAGCACCCCGGGCGGCGAGCGCTACGTCGTGTCCGGCCTGCCGATGATCGACGACATCTGCGACGACGAGCGGTTCACCAAGCAGGTCGGCCCGGGCCAGCGGCAGCTGCGCAGCCGGTTCACCAGCGCGGGCCTGTTCACCGCGGAGTCCGACGATCCGCTCTGGCGGAGCGCGCACGACATCCTGCTGCCCTCGTTCAGCACCCGCTCGATGCGCGGCTACCTGCCGGAGATGACCGACATCGCGCAGCAGCTGATGCTCAAGTGGGAGCGGACGAACCCGGGCGAGCCGGTGGACGTCACCGCGGACACCACCCGGCTGACCCTGGACACGATCGCGCTGTGCGGGTTCGGCTACCGCTTCAACTCGTTCTACCGGGAGAACAACCATCCGTTCGTCGACGCCATGCTCGGGGCGCTGTCGGAGAGCCAGACCCGGTCCCGGCTGCCACCCGCGGTCGTCCGGCTGCGCCGCGGCGCCGAGCGCCGGTTCGCCCGCGACCTGACACTGATGACCTCGACGGTCGGGACGCTGGTCGCCGAGCGCCGGCGCCGGTCCGATCCCGGGCAGGACCTGCTGGGCCGGATGCTGTCGGGCACCGACCGCGAGGGCAGGCCGCTGCCGGACCACAACATCGTGTCCCAGTGCATCACCTTCCTGATCGCCGGGCACGAGACGACCAGCGGCCTGCTCTCCTTCGCGATCGCCTACCTGATCAAGGACCCGGCGGTGGTGGCCAGGGCCCGGGACGAGATCGACCGGGTGCTGGGCACCGATCCGCAGGTGCCGCCGACCGCGGAGATGCTCGGGCGGCTCGGCTACGTCACCCAGATCCTGGAGGAGACGCTGCGGCTCTGGCCGACCGCGCCCGTCTTCACCCGCAGGCCCTACGCCGACGACACCGTGGGCGGCCACCCGATGCCCCGGGACACCGCGATCATCGCGCTCACCCCGATGCTGCACCGGCTGCCCGAGGTCTGGGGCGCCGGCGCCGAGGGGTTCGATCCGGACCACTTCGCGCCCGAGCGCCGCGACGCCCTGCCGCCGAACGCGTTCAAGCCGTTCGGCTCCGGGCAGCGGGCCTGCATCGGCCGGCAGTTCGCGATGCAGGAGGCGGTGCTCGTCCTGGCGATGCTGCTGCAGCGCTTCGAGCTGGTCGACCACGCCGACTACCGGCTGCGGATCACGGAGTCGCTGACCCTCAAGCCGGCCGGCCTGACGGTGACCGTCCGGCCGCGCACCGGCCGCACGCCGGGCGCGGTGGCGGCGGTGCCGCAACCACCGGCCCCGGCGCCCGCGGCCGGGCCGGCGGCGGACCGGCACGGGACCCCGCTGCTGGTCCTGTTCGGGTCGAACCTCGGCACCGCGGAGGACGTCGCGGCCCGGATCGCCCGGGACGCCGCGGACCGCGGCTACGCCGTGCGCACCGCGCCGCTGGACTCCGCGACCGGCGCGCTGCCCACCGGCGGCGCGGTCGTCGTCGTGTCCGCGTCCTACAACGGCCTGCCGCCGGACAACGCGGCCGCGTTCTGCGGCTGGCTGCAGGATCCGGGCACCCCGGGCGACGCCGCCGCGGGGGTCCGCTTCACCGTGTTCGGCTGCGGGAACCGGGACTGGGCCTCGACCTACCAGGCGGTGCCCACCGCGATCGACGCCCGGCTGGCCGCGCTCGGCGGTACCCGGGTGTACCCGCGCGGGGAGGGCGACGCCCGCGGTGACTTCGACGGCCGGTACGCGCAGTGGTGCGGCGGGCTGTGGGACGCGCTGGGGGCCGCGCTCGATCTCGGCGGGCGGGCGGTGGCCGCGACCGGCGGGCCACGGCTCGAGCTCAGCTACGAGAACCGCCGGGCGGACGCACCGGTGGTGCGCTCCTACCGCAGCGTGCCCGCGGTGGTCCGGGTCAACCGGGAGCTGACCTCGGGCCGCGGGCCGCGCTCGGTGCGGCACCTGGAGATCGCGCTGCCGGCCGGCACCGGCTACCGCACCGGTGACCACCTGGGCGTGCTGCCCCGCAACGACCGGACCGTCGTCGAACGGGTGCTGCGCCGGTTCGGGCTGGACGCGGCCACCTACGTCACCGTCGGCACGTCCGGCCCGGCGCCGACGCACCTCCCGACCGGCGAGCCGTACCCGCTGCTGGCCGTCCTGACCGGCTGCGTGGAGCTGCAGGACCCGGCCGGCCGGGCCGGGATCTCCGCGCTCGCCGCGCACCTGCCCGACGGCGCCGGGCGGGCCGCGCTGGACGCGCTCACCGGCACCGACGAGGAGTCCCGCGACCGCTACCGGGAGCGGATCGCGCTCCCCCGGCGGACCCTGCTCGATCTGGCCGAGGAGCACCCGGCGTCGACGCTGCCGTTCGCCGAGTTCCTGGACGCGCTGCCGCCGCTGCGCCCGCGCTACTACTCGATCTCGTCGGCACCGGGCACCGGCCGGGACCCGTCGATCACGGTCGGGGTGCTGGAGGGCCCGGCCCGGTCCGGCGACGGCGTCCACCGCGGGGTCTGCTCCACGCACCTGCGCGACGCCCCGGTCGGCGGGACGGTGTTCGTGCTGGTCCGCGAGCCGGGCATCGCGTTCCGGCCGCCGGAGAACCCGCACCTGCCGATGATCATGATCGGGGCCGGGACCGGGATCGCCCCGTTCCGCGGGTTCTGGCAGGAGCGGGCCGGGCTGCAGGCGCAGGGGGTGCCGGTGCCCGAGTCGCTGCTCGTGGTCGGCTGCCGGGACCCGCAGGACGACCTGCTCTACGCCGAGGAGCTGCGCCGGCACGTGGCCGGCGGGACGCTGCGGCTGCTGCCCGCCTGCTCGCGGGTGCCCGGGCGTCCCCGCTACGTCCAGCACGTCGTCGCCGCCGAGGCGGAGCTGGTCTGGTCGCTGCTCGGGGCGGGCGCCGTGGTGTACGTCTGCGGGAACGCGGCCACGATGGCGCCGGCCGTGCGGGCCGCGCTGATCGAGGTGTACCGCGACCGGACCGGCGCCGACGCCGCAGGCGGCGAGCGGTGGCTGGCCGGGCTGCGGGCGGAGGGCCGCTACCTGGAGGACATCTGGGGCGAGACCGCGGCGCCCGGCTGACCGGCCGGCCGGCTCACGGCCCGTCGCGCCCCTCGGCGAGCCGCCGGTGGTGGGCGTTGCGGATCCGCAGCACCACCGTCGCCAGCAGCACCGCGGTCAGCGACCCGGTCAGCACGCCGATCTTGACGTGGTCGTCCTCCGGGGTGCCGGTGCCGAACGCCAGCTCGCCGACCAGCAGCGACACGGTGAACCCGATCCCGGCGAGCTGGGCCAGCCCGAGCAGGTCCCACCAGCCCAGGTCGTCGGAGAGCCGGGCCCTGGTGAACCGCTGCACCAGCCAGGTCGAGCCGAGCACGCCGACCGTCTTGCCGAGCACCAGCCCGGCGACGATGCCCTGGGTGACCGGGTCGGCGAGCGCGGCACCGATCCCGTCGCCGTCGACGATCGACACGCCGGCCGCGAAGAAGGCGAACACCGGCACCGCGATCCCGGCCGAGATCGGGCGGACGGTGTGCTCGATCCGTTCGGCGGGCGAGCGCTGCCCGGGGCCGGGCCGTTCGCCGCCCCGGGCCAGCACCGGCACGGTGAAGCCGAGCAGCACCCCGGCGACGGTGGCGTGCACGCCGGACTCGTGGACCAGCACCCAGGTCAGCGCGGCGAGCGGGAGCAGCAGCCACCAGGCCCGGACGCCGCGCTGCACGGCCAGCGCGAACAGCGCGAGCGGGACCAGTGCCAGCAGCAGCGGCGGGAAGGACAGGTCGTCGGTGTAGAAGATCGCGATGATGGTGATGGCCAGCAGGTCGTCGACGACGGCCAGGGTCAGCAGGAACATCCGCAGCGCGGACGGCAGGCTGCTGCCGATCACCGCGAGCACGGCGAGTGCGAACGCGATGTCGGTCGCGGTCGGGATCGCCCAGCCGAC
The DNA here is from genome assembly GCF_039526905.1 of Pseudonocardia kongjuensis. Taxonomy (NCBI): domain Bacteria; kingdom Bacillati; phylum Actinomycetota; class Actinomycetes; order Pseudonocardiales; family Pseudonocardiaceae; genus Pseudonocardia; species Pseudonocardia kongjuensis. The sequence goes on from NZ_BAAAJK010000001.1 coordinate 474,431, forward strand.
CAGCGCGTCCGGGTTCGCCAGGTTGATCGCGACGTAGATCAGCGCGGGGGCGACCATCCCGCCGACGGCGGCGGCGACCGGCAGCAGCGCCTTCGCCGGGTCGCGCAGGTCGCCGGCCAGGAACTCGCGCTTGAGCTCCAGCCCGACGACGAAGAAGAAGATCGCGAGCAGCCCGTCGGCGGCCCAGGCGGCGACCGTGAGGTCCAGGTGCAGCGCGGCCGGGCCGACGGTGGTCCCGGCGAGCCCGAAGTAGGCGTCGCGCCACGGCGAGTTCGCCAGCACCAGCGCCAGCACGGCGGCGCCGACCAGCAGGAACCCGCCGACGGACTCGCCCCGGAGGGCGTCGGCGGTGCGGGCGAGCGGGTTCGAGGTCTTCACGGGGCTCCGGGGGTCGGCGGGCATGCGTCGTCCATCGCCGACCAGACTTCCCGGCACACCGGGCAGGACCCTATCCCAGCGCCGCCGCGGCGGCCGCGAGGGACCGGATCCGGTCCCAGTCCCCGGCCGCGACCAGGTCGGGCGGGGTGAGCCAGGAGCCGCCGACGCAGGCCACGTTCGGCAGCGCCAGGTAGCCGGGCGCGCTGTCGGCGGTGATCCCGCCGGTCGGGCAGAACCGCAGGTCCGGCAGCGGTCCGGCGACCGCGGAGAGGAACGGGCGGCCGCCGGCGGCCTCGGCCGGGAAGAACTTCATCGCGGTGAGCCCGCGCTCGGCGACGGCCAGCATCTCCGAGATCGTCGAGGTGCCCGGCAGCAGATCGAGCCCGGAGTCCTCCATCGCGTCCAGCAGCCGCGGGGTGGCGCCCGGGCTGACCAGGAACCGCGCCCCGGCGTCGACCGAGAGCCGCACGTCGGCGGGCGTGCGGACGGTGCCGGTGCCGACGACGGCATCGGGCACCTCGGCGGCGATCCGGCGGACCGCCTCGGCGGCGGCCGGGGTGCGCAGGGTCACCTCGATCACCGGCAGCCCGCCGTCGACCAGCGCGCGGGCCAGCGGGACGGCGGCACCGGCGTCGTCGAGCACGACGACCGGCACGACGGGGGCCAGTTCCAGCAGCTTCTCGCTCATGGTTCCTCTCAGGATCCCGGGGCGGCGACGACCGCGCCCTCGTCGGCCGGTCCGACGGCGGCGCGGAACACGCCGAACAGCTCCCGGCCGGTGCCGAAGGCCGGCCCGGACGGGGCGGCCGGGCGGGCCGGCTCGCGGGCGTCGAACTCGTCGGCGTCGACGAGCAGGGACAGTGTGCCGTTGAGCGTGTCCAACCGGATCGGGTCCCCGTCGCGGACCTTCTGCAGCGGGCCGCCGCGGGCCGCCTCCGGGGTGACGTGCAGGGCGGCCGGGACCTTGCCGGACGCGCCGGACATCCGGCCGTCGGTGACGACGGCGACCCGCTGCCCGCGGTCCTGCAGCACGCCGAGCGCGGGGGTGAGCTTGTGCAGCTCGGGCATCCCGTTGGCGCGCGGGCCCTGGTGCCGGACGACGGCGACGAAGTCCCGCCCGTCCAGCTCGCCGGCCCGGTAGGCGGCGAGCAGGTCGTCCTGGTCGTCGAAGACGACGGCGGGTGCCTCGACGAACCGGTGGTCCGGCTCGACGGCGGAGGTCTTGACCACCGAGCGGCCGAGGTTGCCGTGCAGCACGCGCAGTCCGCCGTCCGGCGAGAACGGGTCGCCGACGCCGCGCAGCACGGACTTGTCCAGGCTCTCGGCCGGGCCCTCCCGCCACACCGGCCGCCCGTCGTCGAGGAACGGCTCGCGGGTGTAGCGGTGCAGGCCGGGCCCGTCGACGGTGCGCACGTCGTCGTGCAGCAGGCCGGCCCCGAGCAGCTCCCGGACCAGCAGCGACATCCCGCCCGCGGCCTGGAAGTGGTTCACGTCGGCGTGCCCGTTGGGGTAGATCCGGGCGAGCAGCGGGACGACCGCGGACAGGTCGGAGAAGTCGTCCCAGGTGATCCGGACGCCCGCCGCCGCGGCCATCGCGACCAGGTGCATGGTGTGGTTGGTCGAGCCGCCGGTGGCGAGCAGCGCGACGATCCCGTTGAGCACCGCCCGCTCGTCGACGATCTCGCCCATCGCCCGGTCCGGGTCGTCGGCGGCGGCGAGCGCGCGGCGCGCGGTCTCGGCGGTCAGCGCCGCCCGCAGCGGGGTGCCGGGATTGACGAACGAGGAGCCCGGCAGGTGCAGGCCCATGACCTCCATGAGCAGCTGGTTGGAGTTCGCGGTGCCGAAGAACGTGCAGGTCCCCGGCCCGTGGTAGCTCTGCGACTCGGCCTCCAGCAGCTCGTCGCGGCCGACCTCGCCGGCCGCGAACGCCTGCCGGATCCTGGCCTTCTCCTTGTTCGGCAGGCCGGACGGCATCGGGCCGGCCGGGGCCAGCAGCACCGGCAGGTGGCCGAACGACAGCGCGCCCATCACCAGCCCGGGGACGATCTTGTCGCAGACGCCGAGCAGCACCGCGGCGTCGAACATGTCGTGGCTCAGGGCGACCGCGGTGGACATCGCGATGACGTCGCGGGAGAACAGCGACAGCTCCATCCCGGCGCGGCCCTGGGTGATGCCGTCGCACATGGCGGGCACGCCGCCGGCGACCTGGGCGACCCCGCCGGTCTCGCGGACGGCCGAGCGGATCAGCTCCGGATAGCCCTCGAACGGCTGGTGCGCGGACAGCATGTCGTTGTAGGCGGTGACGATCGCCAGGTTGCGGGCCGGGGTGGCGGTGAGGGTCAGCTTGTCGGGGCCGCAGGCGGCGGCGCCGTGCGCGAGGTTCGCGCAGCCGAGGCTCTCCCGGCCGGGACCGGCCGGGGCGGCCCGCCGGGCCGCACGGATGCGCTCGAGGTAGGCGGCGCGGGTGGTCGCCGAGCGGGCGACGACCCGCCGGGTGACCTGGTCGAGGACGGGATGCGGTTCCGGGATGACGGTCACGATGCGTCCCTCTCCTGGGGGTGGTGGGCGGAGGTGCCGGACCGGGCGGAGCGTGCCCGTGATCTGCACTCTAACGAGGTAGTTAAGTACTCACAAGACGTTAGTGTCAGCCGATCGGCGTTTTGCCAGCTCAAAGCCCTGTGGTTGACTGGACGAATGCGAGGACGCACCCCGACCAGCGCGCCCGCGACGGCGGGCGAGATCTTCCGGCTGGTCCGGGACGGCACCGCGGCCACCCGGACCGAGATCGGCCGGGAGACGGGGCTGTCCCGGACCGCGGTCGCCGCGCGGGTCGACCGGTTGCTCGCCGACGGCCTCGTCACCGAGGTGGTGGGCGCCGCGGCGACCGGCGGGCGGCCCGCCGCGCGGCTGGAGTTCAACGCGGCGGGCGGCACCGTGCTGGCCCTGTCGGTCGGGGTCAGCCGGAGCAAGGCGGCGGTCTGCGACCTCACCGGCGCCGTGCTGGCGGAGGCGGTCGTCGACCTGCCCGCCTCGGTGGGGCCGCACCGGCTGCTCGGCGACGCTGTCACCACGCTGGAGAAGCTGCTGCTCGACGCGGGCGCCGACGACGCGGGGATCCGCGGGCTCGGCCTGTCCGTCCCGGGCACCGTCGACGACCGCAACGGCTGGTCGGTGGGCGTGCCCTCGCTGCCCGGCTGGGAGCGGATCGCGCTGCCGCCGCTGCTGACCGAGCGCTTCGCGGTGCCGGTCCGGGTGGACAACGACGTGAACGTGATGGCGCTCGCCGAGCACGCCGCGCATCCCGACGTCGACGACCTGCTGATGGTGAAGATCGGTTCCGGGGTCGGCGCCGGGCTGGTGTCCGGCGGGTTCCTGCAGCGCGGGGCCTGGGGCGCCGCCGGGGAGATCGGGCACATCCCGGTGCACGACGGCCCGGGGATCGGCTGCGGCTGCGGCAACATCGACTGCCTGGAGGTGCTGGCGTCCGGCCGGGCGCTGGTGCGGGACCTGTCGGCGGGCCGGCCGGACGGCGAGGTGACCTCGATCGCCGACGTGGTGGCGCTGGTGAAGCAGGGCGACCCGGACGCGGTCCGGCTGGTGCGGATCGCCGGTCGCAGGCTCGGCGAGGTGCTGGCCGCCGCGGTGAACCTGGTGAACCCGGCGCTGGTGGCGATCGGCGGTGACCTGGTCGGCGCGTTCGATCCGCTGGTCGCCGGGGTGCGCGAGGCGATCTACCGGCGGTCGATGGCGACCGCGACGCAGAACCTGCGGATCGAGCCCGGCCTGCTGAGCGGGCGCAGCGGCGTGATCGGCTGCGCGATCCTGGTGCTCGACGAGGTGCTCTCGGCGACCGCGGTGGACCGCGCGGTGAGCGCCCCGGCGGGCCGCGCCGGGTGACCCCGGCCGGCCGGGGTCACCCGCCGTCCGGGGTCCGCAGCAGGTCGAACCGCATCTCCCGGCTCACCTCGAAGCCCATCTGCCGGTACAGCCGGATCGCGCCGGTGTTCACCGCGGAGGCGTGCAGCAGCGGCCGTTCGCCGCGCGCGACGATCCCGGCGATCACCGCCCGGACCAGCCGCCCGGCCAGGCCCTTGCCGCGGAACAGCGGATCGGTGCAGACGGCGCTGATCTCGGTGGCGCCGGCACCGCCGGTGCCGCCCAGGCGCATCCGCTCCCCCGCCATCGCGACCAGCCTGCCGTCGTGCCGGATGCCGAGGAACCGGCCGAGCTCGGCGGTGCGGGCCAGCCACGGGCCGGGCTCGGTGCGGGCGGTCAAGTCGGCCATCTCGGCGCGGTCGGCGGGGCCGAGCTCGATCGCGTCGTCGTCCGGCTCGCCGGGCGCGGCGGAGCCGTCCATCTGGACGCCGGGGAAGGCCCGCTCCAGCCGCCAGCCGATCGGCAGGGCGGGCGGCCCGTCGCCGGCGCGGACCAGGACGACCGGCTCGCCGGGCCCGCAGAGCGCCGCGAGATCGGCCCAGTCGCCGTCCTCGGGGTGCAGCGGCATGCCGCCGAACGGGGAGACGTCCGGCGCGAAGCGGGCGGCCCGGCCGCGGACCGTGCCGAACTCGCGCAGCCGGCCGTTCAGGGTGTCCGGGACCGGATTGCGCAGGGCGGCGTCGAGATCGGCTGGCACGCCCCGATCCTGCCCCGGCGGCGCCCGGCCCGGGCCCGCGGGGCATGCTCGCCCGCACCCGTCGCAGTGAGGAGCGTCGCGATGTCCACCGAGGCCGCGCCGTCCGGGGTCTGGTTCGCCCCCGGCCGGGTCAACCTGATCGGCGAGCACACCGACTACAACGAAGGGTTCGTGCTGCCGTTCGCGCTGCCGCACCGGGCGGTGGTGACCGCGTCGGCGGTGTCCGGCGGGTCCAGCCGGGTGCGGTCGGCGCAGCAGGACGGCGTGGTGGAGTTCCGGGCGGCCACGGTGGCGCCGGGCGAGGTGACCGGCTGGGCGGCGTACCTGGCCGGGACCTGCTGGGCGTTCCGGGAGGCCGGGTTCCCGGTCGGCGAGGTCGACCTGCGGCTGGACTCGGACGTGCCGGTCGGGGCGGGCCTGTCGTCGTCGGCGGCGGTGGAGTGCGCGGTCGGGGTGGCGCTGGCCGGGCTCGCCGGGGTGCCGGTCGACCCGACCGGGCTGGCCCGGATCGCCCGCCGCGCGGAGAACGCCTTCGTCGGCGCGCCGACCGGCGGGATGGACCAGATGGCGTCGATGCACGGCAGGCCCGGCCGGCTGGTCTTCCTGGACACCCGCGACGACACCGTCGAGCTGGTGCCGTTCGATCCGCCCGCGCACGGCCTGGAGCTGCTGGTGATCGACTCGCGGGCGCCGCACGCGCACGCGGACGGCGAGTACGGCGCCCGGCGGGCCGACTGCGAGGCGGCGGCCGCGGCGCTCGGCGTGCCCGCGCTGCGCGACGCGCGCCCGGCGGACCTGCCGCGGATCGCCGACGAGCGGATCCGGCGCCGGGCCCGGCACGTGGTCACCGAGAACGAGCGGGTGCTGCAGGTGGTGGCGCTGCTCTCCGGTGGCGCGGATCCGCGGGAGATCGGCCCGCTGCTGGACGCCTCGCACGCGTCGATGCGCGACGACTTCGAGATCACCGTGCCGCACGTGGACGTGGCGGTGGCGGCGGCCCGGGCCGGCGGGGCGGTCGGGGCCCGGATGACCGGCGGCGGTTTCGGCGGGTGCGTGATCGCGCTGTGCGACACCGGCCGGGTCGGCGCGGTGACGGCGGCGGTGCGCGCCGCGTACGCCGAGCGCGGCTGGCCGGCGCCGGTGGTGTTCCCGGGACGGCCGAGCGAGGGCGCGGGCCCGCTGCCCGGTTAGGCTTTTGAAAGCCCGATCGGAATCGGTACAGTACGGAAGGGCTGCCCTGAGCGGCGCTCCGACAGGCACCTCTGTTCCCGATCGATCGAGGAGACGGCTCGTGCCGCATCCACATCCCGTCATGGATCCTGCCGACATCGTCGTGTTCGGCGGCACCGGCGATCTCGCCATGCGCAAGCTCCTGCCCTCGCTTTACCTGCGCGACCGCGACGACCAGCTGGCGCCGGGCACCCGGATCGTCGCGGTGTCCCGGTCCGGTCTCGACGACGCCGGCTACCGGGACAAGGTCGACGCCGAGCTGCGGGCCACCGCGCCGCGCTGGGCCGGTGTGGACGTGTGCGCCGACGACGCGGTGCACCAGCGGTTCCTCGGCCGGCTGCACCACGTGACGCTGGACGTCGCCGACGACGACTGGTCCGCGCTCGCCGACCTGCTCGGACCGCAGGACCGGCGGATCCGGGTGCTGTACCTGGCGTCGGCGCCGCAGCTGTTCGGCCGGATCTGCGTGGGCAGCGCGGCGGCCGGCATCGTCGACGACCGCACCCGGGTGGTGCTGGAGAAGCCGCTGGGCCACGACCTGGCCTCGGCCCGCGCGATCAACGACGAGGTCGGCTCGGTGTTCGCCGAGGAGCAGATCTTCCGGATCGACCACTACCTCGGCAAGGAGACCGTGCAGAACCTGCTGGTGCTGCGCTTCGGGAACTCGCTGTTCGAGCCGCTGTGGAACGCCGGCCAGATCGACCACGTGCAGATCACCGTGTCCGAGTCGATCGGCGTCGGGAACCGGGCCGACTACTACGACGGCAGCGGCGCGCTGCGGGACATGGTGCAGAACCACCTGCTGCAGCTGCTGTGCCTGGTCGCGATGGAGCCGCCGGCCCGGATCGACGGCGAGGGCGTCCGCGACGAGAAGCTGAAGGTGCTGCAGTCGCTGCGCCCGCTGGACGGCCCGGACGTGGTGCGGGACACGGTGCGCGGGCAGTACACCGAGGGCCTGGTCGACGGCGCCGCGGTGCCCGGCTACGCCACCGAGCTGGCCGAGTCGCGGGCCGGCACGGCCCGCGAGCGGGAGCGGTCCACGACCGAGACGTTCGTCGCGCTGCGCGCCGAGGTCGCGAACTGGCGGTGGGCGGGGGTGCCGTTCTACCTGCGCACCGGCAAGCGGCTGGGCACGCACGCGTCGGAGATCGTGGTGCAGTTCAAGCCGGTCCCGCACTCGATCTTCCCGGCGTTCGGCGAGGAGCTGCCGGCGAACCGGCTGGTGCTGCGGCTGCAGCCGGACGAGGGGGTGCGGCTGCACATGACCGCCAAGCAGCCCGGCCCCGGCGGGATCCGGCCGATCCCGGCGCCGCTGGACCTGTCGTTCGCCCGCACCTTCGGCGACCGGCTGCCGGACGCCTACGAGCGGCTGCTGATGGACGTGCTGCGCGGCAACCCGACGCTGTTCATGCGGCGCGACGAGATCGAGGCCGCCTGGACCTGGGCGGAGCCGATCCTGCGCACCTGGGAGGCGACCGGCCAGCACCCGCGTCCGTACGCGGCGGGGAGCAACGGCCCGGCCTCGGCCACCGCGCTGGTCGAGCGGGACGGCCGGGCCTGGCACGAGGACTACTGAGGCAGGTCCCGGCAGCGGTCGTTCGAGTACAGGTGCGAGTCGGGGAAGTGCCGGGCGGCCAGCGCCTCCCCCACGATGATCACCGCGGTGCGCTCGATGCCCGCCTCCCGGACCGCCTTGGGCATCCCCTGCAGGGTGCCGCGCAGCACGATCTCGTGCGCCCGGGAGGCGTGCGCGACGACCGCGGCCGGGCAGTCGCCGCCGTAGGCGGGGGCCAGCGCGTCGACGGCCTCGTCGATCCGGTGCACGGCCAGGTGCAGCACCACGGTGCCGCCGGCCTTCCCGAGCGAGGCGAGGTCCTCGGCGGGCGGCATCGGGGTGGCGCGGGCGGCGACCCGGGTGAGGGTGACGGTCTGCGCGACCGTCGGGACGGTCAGCTCCCGGCCCAGCGCGGCGGCCGCGGCGGCGTAGGCGGGGACGCCGGGGCACACGTCGTAGGGCACGCCCGCGATCTCCAGCCGGCGGATCTGCTCGGCCATCGCGGAGAACACCGACGGATCGCCGGAGGCGAGCCGGGCGACGTCCAGGCCGTGCCGGTGCGCCCGGACCATCTCGTCGAGGATCTCGTCCAGGGTCATCAGCGCGGTGTCGACGGTGCGCGCCCCGGGCGGGCAGATGTCCAGCATCTCCGGCGGCACCAGGCTGCCCGCGTACAGGCAGACCGGCGCGGCGGCGATCAGGTCCCGGGCCCGCAGGGTCAGCAGATCGACCGCGCCCGGGCCGGCCCCGATGAAGTGCACCGTCACGGCGCGTCCCCCTTCTCGTACGTCCAGATCGTCACCGGCATCGACGGCCGCCAGCCGTGGAACCCGGCCCCGCCCGGAGCGGCCGTGCCCCGGCCGATCGGCTCGGCCACGGCCACCTGCACCCGGACCAGCTCGCCGCCGTGCCCGGCGTGCGCGGCGGCGAGCAGCGCCTCGGTCTGCACGGTCACCGCGTTGGCGACCAGCCGGCCGCCCGGGCGCAGGGCGTCCAGGCAGGCGTCGAACACGCCGTCCCGGGTGAGACCGCCGCCGACGAAGACCACGTCCGGTTCCGGCAGCCCGGCCAGCGCGCCGGGGGCGCTGCCGGTGACCACCCGCAGGCCGGGGACGCCGAGCGCGGCGGCGTTGCGCACGATCCGCTCCGCGCGTTCCGGCCGGGACTCGACGGCGATCGCGCGGCACGCCGGATGGGCGCGCATCCACTCGATCCCGATCGAGCCGGAGCCCGCGCCGACGTCCCACAGCAGCTCGCCGGGCCGTGGCGCCAGCCGGGCCAGGGTGACGGCGCGGACGTCGCGCTTGGTGAGCTGGCCGTCGTTCTCGTAGACGCCGTCGGGCAGGCCGGGGGTCTCGCCGGGCGGGTGCAGGCCGTCGTCGGGGACGCACTCGAGCGCGACCACGTTGAGCGGGTCGCTCCCGCCGCGCCAGCCGGCCGCGGTGCCGGTGACGGTCCGCTCGTCGCCGGCGCCCAGCCGTTCCAGCACGGTGAGCCCGGACCGGCCCCAGCCGGCGCCGGTGAGCAGCGCGGCGATCTCGGCCGGTGATCCGGCGCCGGCCGAGAGCACGAGCAGCCGGGCGCCGGGCGCGAGGGCGCGGCGCAGCGCGTCGAGCGGGCGGCCGACGACGCTGAGCACCCGGACGTGCTCGGCGGCCCAGCCCAGCCGGGCGCAGGCCAGCGCCACCGACGACGGGTGCGGCAGCACCCGCAGCCGCTCCGGCCCGGCGATCCGGGCGAGCGTGGCGCCGATCCCGAAGAACATCGGGTCGCCCGAGGCGAGCACCGCGATCCGGCGGCCGGCGAGCTCGTCGAGGATCCCGGGCAGCGCCGGGACCAGCGGGGACGGCCAGGCCCGCCGCTCCCCCGCGACGTCGGCGGGCAGCAGGTCGAGCTGGCGCGGTCCGCCGAGCAGCAGCTCTGCCTCGCGCAGCGCCGCCCGGGACGGCTCCGCCAGCCCGGCCCACCCGTCGGCGCCGATCCCGACGACGGTGATCGGCGGGTCACCCATCGGTCTTGTCCGTGACCCCTGCGCTGTCGAAGGTCGCGACGTCGGCCATCGCCCGGGCCGCGCCCTGCAGCACCGGGAGCGCGAGCAGCGCGCCGGTGCCCTCGCCGAGCCGCATGTCCAGCTCCAGCAGCGGGGTGAGGCCCAGGTGCCGCAGCGCGGCGGCCCCGCCCGGCTCGGCGGAGCGGTGCCCGGCCAGGCAGTAGCCGGTCGCGTCGGGCGCGAACGCGGCCGCGGCGAGCGCGGCCGCACCGGCCGAGACGCCGTCGAGCAGCACCGGAACCCGCAGCGCGGCGGCGCCCAGCACCAGCCCGGCGAGCCCGGCGTGCTCGAACCCGCCGACCGCGGCGAGCACGCCGAGCGGATCGGCCGGATCGGGCCGGTGGCGCTCCAGCGCCTCCCGCACGACCGCGGTCTTGAGCGCCAGCGTCTCGTCGTCGACGCCGGTCCCGCGGCCGGTCACCTCGGCCGGGTCGGCGCCGGTGAAGGCGCAGATCAGGGCGGCCGCCGCGGTGGTGTTCGCGATGCCCATGTCGCCGGTGAGCAGGCAGCGGTTCCCGGCGGCCACCAGGTCACGGGCCACCTCGATGCCGTGCTCGAGCGCGGTGCGGGCCTGCTCGCGGGTCATCGCCGGCCCGGCGGTCATGTCGGCGGTGCCGCGGGCGACCTTGCGCGGCAGCAGCCCGGGGACCGGGTCCAGCTCGCCGGCGACGCCGACGTCGACGACCTGCACCTCGACGCCGAGCTGGCGGGCGAACGCGTTCACCACGGCGCCGCCGCCGGTGAAGTTCGCGACCATCTGCGCGGTGACCTCCTGCGGCCACGGCGTCACGCCGCGGGCGTGCACGCCGTGGTCGGCGGCGAACACCGCGACCGCGGCCGGCACGGGCACCGCGGGCACCGGCTCCCCGGCGATCCCGGCGAGTGCGACGGCGACGTCCTCGACCCGGCCGAGCGCGCCGCGCGGCTTCGTCATCCGGTCCAGCCGGTCCGCGGCGGCGGCCCGGGCGGCCGCGTCGACCGGCCCGACGGCGTCCACCGTGGACTCCAGCAGGGCGGCCGGTGCGGCGCCGGGCAGCCCGCGGTTGCCCCAGGTCCCCTGGTGCACCGCCCAGTCCAGCGGGCGGCGCCGGGCCCAGCCGTGCTGCTCCAGCTCCGGCCGGTCCGGGAACTCCTCGACGTGCCCGACGCACAGGTAGGCGACGAGCTGCACGTGCCCGGGCAGGCCGAGCAGCTCGTGCACGGCGGCCAGCCCGGCGTCGTCGAAGAAGCTGACCCAGCCGACGCCCAGGCCCTCGGCGCGGGCCGCCAGCCACAGGTTCTGCACGGCCAGCGCCGCCGAGTACGTGCCCATCTCGGGCCGGCCGTGCCGGCCGAGGGTGTGCCGGCCGCCGCGGGTCGGGTCGGCGGTGACGGCGACGTTCAGCGGGGTCTCCCGGATCGCCTCGATCCGGATGTCGCGCAGCGCCTCCGCCCGCGCGCCGGGCAGCGACGCGGCGTACCGCTCGCGGTGCTCGGCGACCAGTGCGTGCACCCGGTCCCGCACGGCGGCGTCGTGCACCAGCACGAAGTCCCACGGCTGGGAGAACCCGACGCTCGGCGCGGCGTGCGCGGCCGCCAGCACCCGGGTGAGCACGGCGTCGTCGACCGGGTCCGGCCGGAACCCGGTGCGGACGTCGCGGCGGGAGTGCAGCACGTCGTAGAAGTCCCCGTGCACCCCTGGCCTCCTGATGGTCCCCTGCGCAGCTGATCCGTGATCGACGGCGAACGAGCCGACCACACGCCGCACGGGGCGGTCAACCGGACCGGGTGGGCCGGTCGGGGAGGTCACATCGGGCGTTCACCCGCCGCACGGACCGTCGCCAGGTCGCAGTCGTACGGGACGGGGCCGTCGGTGAGCACCAGCTCGGGCGCCGAGGCGCCGGTCCAGGACGACCAGGCCCGCTCGAAGCCGGCCGCGGTGCCGTCCGGGGCGAACACGGCGGGATCGACGAGCAGCGCGTCACCGCTGCCGTCCGGTCGTGCACGCAGCACGCCCGCGGTGGCCGGGACGGGGCCGCCGCGGAGCAGCACGGGGGTTCCGAGGATCGCGGCCCGGCGCAGCAGCGGGGCCAGCGCGTCGGCCGGCGCCGGTCCCGGCTCGTCGGACTCCCAGACGAGCAGCCGGGTCGCCCCCGCCTCCACCTGTGCCGACGCCAGACCGGCCAGTGCGTCAGCACAGTCGGTGACCAGCTCCGGGTCCGGCGTCCCCCCGCCCGCGAGTGCACGGGCCAGCGCGACGGGACCGGTGAGCGAGGCCGCCACCGCCGTGCGGGGGAACAGCCCGGCGAGCACCCGGGTGAGCTCCAGCAGCGGCGCGACCGCGGCGGAGCCGGGCAGCGGGCGGTCCAGCGGATCACCGCCCGCCGCCCGTACGGCGTCCGCCTCGGCTTGTGGGTCGTGGTGGGTCACCACCCAGTCCGGCCGGGCGAGCGCGGCCGCGTCCCGCACCCGGTAGGCCCAGCGGGCGGGATCGGTGCGGGCGCCGACAGGTACGCCCCCGATGCGGGCGGCGACCTGGTCGAGGACGGGGACGAACAGCACCGCTCAGCCCTGCCCCTCCGGCCACTCCCAGGACCCCAGGAAACCCAGGTGCTCGGGTGGGGTGTCCGCGCGCCAGCCCGCCACGAAGTCGTCGTAGCGCCGGCCGCGGGCGATCCGGTCGGCGCGTTCGGCGGTCCGGGCCGCCTCGGTCGCCGCCCCGTCGAGCTCCATCCGCTGCGGGTCCCACACCAGCCGGTACACCTGGCGCGCCACCTCGGGGCTGATCAGGCCACGCCGCAGGTCGGTCATGGCGTCGCGCGGATCCCGTTCGAGCGGGTCGCCGTAGCCGCCACCGCCGCCCATCCGCTGGATCCAGATGTCACCCTCGGCGACCGGGTCGGCGGGCTGGACGGGGTTGCCGACCTCGTAGGTCCCGGGCAACGGGCGGTCGGCGACCATGGACGGCCCGTCGTAGGTGATTCCCTTCGCGCCGCCCGCCAGCCAGGCGCGTACCGCCTCGATCCCGCCGTCGGGCCGGATCCGGGTCAGCGGCGTGCAGCTGCCGCCGTAACCGCCGAACATGCCGGCGGTCACCGGGAACCGGCCGCCCATGCTGGTGATCCCGAACCCGAACATCTGGCTGCCGTAGAGCATGTACGCCCACTCGACGGATGCGCCGCCGCGGAACCGCCCGAAGCCGTGGTTGTCGGCCGGGATCTCGCGCCACAGCCCGAGCAGCGGGAGCTCGGACTCGCGGGTCTCCATCTCACCCCAGTCCGACACCGGCGCGAACACCGGGCCCGCGGCGTGCTCGCCGTCGGCGTCGCAGCGCGCCCCGCCACCGGCGGCGTTCATCTCGGTGGAGACGTTCGCGGTGACCTGCATGTGCTGGGTCAGGCCGCCGTACTGCAGGGTCGGGATCATCGCGTACCAGGGCGCCATCGGCTTGGCCGGGCCGGGCGCGGCGAACATCGCCTTGGTGACGGCCTGGTGCAGCGCCGCGTTCAGGCAGAACATGGTGGTCAGTGACAGCGACGAGGGGTGCTCGGTGTCGGCGGTGAGGATCGAGCCCGGTTCCAGGTCGTAGTCGAGTGCGGCGATGAACCCCGCGGTGCGCGGCAGGTCCCCGTAGAGGAAGTTCATGAACAGGTTCGCCACCATGGCGCGGGTGAAGTGCGCCTGCGTGTTGAGCGCCCGGTCGATGGCCGGGGCGCTGCCCGCGGTCCGCACGGTGAGGGTGTCGCCCCGCTTGTCCAGCTCGACGTTCAGCTTGAACAGGCGCTCCTCCAGCAGGGTCGTGTCGCCGAAGTGGACACCGCGGTAGGTGCCGTCCGGCCAGGCCGAGATCCGGCGGCGCACCTCGGCCTCGGTGTTCTCCAGCACCGAGCGCAGAGTGGCGATCAGGAGCTCCGGCGAGCGTTCGGCCATGAACTCGTGCATCCGGCGTTCGACGGCGCGGGCGCCGGCGAGCTTCGCGCGGATGTCGGTGAGCCACAGCAGCGGGTCGCGGACCTGGTTCTGGAACATGTTCACCACGTCGCGGCGCAGCGTGTAGCCCTCACCGATCTTCATCGGCGGGATCCGGACGCCCTCGGCGTACTTGGTGGTGGCCCGCACGGCGAGCCCGCCCTGGTCCAGCGAGGCGCCGTTCTCGCCCTCGTGCACGACCGCGCCGATCCAGGCGATGTGCTCGCCCGCCCAGTACAGCGGCAGCAGCAGGGTGTGGTCGGGATTGTGCGTGCCGCCGTAGTTGGCGTCGTTGTGGTAGAAGACGTCACCCTCGGCGAGCCCGACGGTGGGCTCGTCGGCCCAGTACCGGTTGACGAACTTCGGCACCGGCGAGGTCGTCGCGGAGAACATGTTCACCCCGCCGGAGGTGGCGACGGCGAAGTCGCCCTCCCGGGTGTAGATGCCGACGATGAGGTCGCCCCACTTGGCGGCGGAGGAAGCGCTGATCTGCTGGAGCATCTGCATGCTCGACTCGAGCACCGCCTCGACCCGGCCGAGCCCGACGGCCAGGTCGGTCGGGTCGGTCACGGCGGCGAGTGCCTCGTCCTCGCGGTCGGTGCGCGGGCGCAGCCGGAACTCGCCGGTCAGCTCGGCGTCCGGGCCGTACATCACCGGCCGGTTCTCCAGCAGGTCGTCGAGGAACGCCTCGGTGTCGTCGCTGCCGGTGGTCGTCTCGGGGGTGCTCATCGGTGGTCCTCTCGCCGCATCCGGAAGAAGCCGTGGGTGTCGAGCTCGCCGTGCCAGCCGGGCTCGACGACGATCGTGGTGTCGGGGGCCTCGAGGATCGCCGGCCCGGCGATCCGGTGTCCGGGGGTCAGGGCCGGATAGGCGTAGACGTCGGTGGTGACCGGCTCGGCGCCGCCCCACCGGCAGTCCCGCCGGCCGCGCAACGCCGCGCGCGCATCGGATCCGTCGGCGGTACGCGCCCTGGGTGCCGGCGCCGGGCGCGGGATCCGGGCCCGGACGCGGACCGTGTCGATCGCGACGCCGACCTCCCGGGTCAGGGCGAGATCACCGAACCGGTCGCCGTACTCGGCGAAGTAGGTCTTCAGCACGGCGACCAGGTCGTCCCGGCCGGAGATCCGCTCGACCGGGCTGGCGACGGTCACCACGTCCAGCTGGCCGAGCGCCCGGATGTCCAGCTCGACGGCGGTCACGATGTCGTCCGGGCCGTGGCCCTGGCCGGCGAAGTCGGCCAGGGCACGCTCCCGGAAGCCGTCGACGATCGCGTTGAACCCGTCGATGTCGGTGAGCAGCTGCTTGGTCAGCGGGTTGAACAGCACCATCCACACGGACTGCTCGTAGATGTGCAACCGCTCCAGCCCGGCGGCGCCGGCGGCGGAGAAGACCGAGCTGTGCGGCGGGACGACGACCTCGCGCGCGTCCAGCGCCGCCGCGTAGCCGCAGGCGTGCAGCGGTCCGCCGCCGCCGAAGGAGAGCACGGTGAACTCCCGCGGGTCGTAGCCCTTGGTGGTGATCCCCTTGAAGATCTCGGCGCCCATCGTCTCGTCGACGATCCGGCGGATCCGGTGTGCCGCCTCCGGGACCGAGATTCCCAGCGGGCCGGCGATCCGGCGTTCCACGGCCCGTTCGGCCCGCCGCAGGTCAAGGGGCAGCCGGCCGCCGTGGTAGGTGTCCGCGGCGAGGTGGCCAAGGATCAGGTTGGCGTCGGTGACGGTGGGTTCGGTGCCGCCCTGCCCGTAGCAGGCCGGGCCGGGTGTGGAGCCCGCCGACTCGGGGCCGACCGCGATACCGGAGATCGGGTCGAGCCGGGCGATCGAGCCGCCGCCCGCGCCGATCGCGGAGATGTCCATCATCGGCAGCTGCACGTGCCAACGGTCGATCACCGGATGGAAGTCGTAGAAGCGGACCGATCCGTCGACGACGATGCCGACGTCGAACGAGGTGCCGCCCATGTCGGTGGTGACGATCTTGTCGAGGCCGCGGGCCCGGGCGATGTGCCTGCTGCCGTACAGCCCGGACACCGGGCCCGCGTGCACGGTCTGGATCGGCGACGTCCCGGCCAGCCCGCCCATCCCGCCGCTGTTGTGCACCATCAGGAGCTCGCCGAGGTAGCCCCGGGCGCGCAGCTCGTCACGCAGCGCGGAGAGCCGGTCCGCGGTGAACCGGTGCAGGTAGGCGTCGATCGTGGCGGTCATCGACCGGGCGTACTCACCCGCCCGGCCGGACACCTCGTGGGACAGGATCGTCGGGAACCGGCCCAGGTAGCTGTCGGGGTACTCGTGTTCCACGATCTCGCGCACCAGCTGCTCGTGCGCCGCGTTCAGGTGGGCGTTGAGCAGGCACACCACGAACCCGCGCACGCCCTGGTCGACCAGGTCGAGGACCCGGTCGCGGATCTCGTCCGGGTCGAGCGGGATCACCACCCGCCCCGCCGAGTCGATCCGCTCGGTCAGCCCGACGATGCGTTCCGGTTCGACGAGTGGCTGCGGCCGGGTGGCACGGGGCAGGTCGCGGGTGGCCGCTGCGGGCAGCCCGTCGGCCCACTGGCGGCACCGCCCGATCGGCACGGTGGCGGTGTGCCCGCGGGTGGTGATCAGGCCCAGCCGGGGGCCGGTCCGCTCGATCAGTGCGTTCGTGCCGAGCGTGGTGGCGTAGCGGATGGCGCCGGTGCCGGCGAGCAGCTCGTCGGTGTCCCGGCCGGCCGCCGCGGCGATGTCACCGACGGCGCGCAGGAACCCGACCGACAGGTCGTGGTGCGTGGTCAGCGCCTTGGCGGTGTACACGGTGCCGTCGCGGTCGGTGGCGAGGCAGTCGGTGAAGGTGCCGCCGATGTCGACGTTGATCTCTGCCCGGTTCGAGGGGCTGTTCCCGGGAGTGCGGCGCACGGCGTTCATCGGGCCTCCAGCGTGTCGAGGTCGATCTCGATGTCCCGCACCAGCGGGTGTCCCGGCGGC
Source organism: Pseudonocardia kongjuensis (assembly GCF_039526905.1). NCBI lineage: Bacteria > Bacillati > Actinomycetota > Actinomycetes > Pseudonocardiales > Pseudonocardiaceae > Pseudonocardia > Pseudonocardia kongjuensis. The sequence goes on from NZ_BAAAJK010000001.1 coordinate 491,185, forward strand.
AGGTACTCCGCCTCCACCTGCGCGCCGCAGCCGGGGCAGTAGTACTCGACGATCCGGCACCAGGCCGGGTCCGGTGCGACGTCGTGGCCACCGTCGAAGCGCGGTGGGTGGATCTCCCTCGGGTCCCGGTCGTGCAGCAGCAGGCCGCGCTTGTAGTCCTCGCCGGCCGGCCCGATGCGGTGGTCACACCGCTCGCAGTGCCAGCTCGCCGTGGCCAGGTCGATCACCAGGTACTCGGTGATGCGGATCCGGTCGCTCATCGGTCGCTCCCCCCGGTCGGGGCGCCGAGCAGGGCGGCGCCGTGGTCGTCGACCCGCAACGTCCAGCCGGGCGGGACGCAGAGGGTGGTGTCGGCGGAGTCGACCAGCGCGGGGCCGGTGACGACGGTGCCGGCGGCCGGCCCCTGCGGGCGCAGTACCGCGGTGTCCAGCCGTCCGTGTCCCGGCCAGTACACCGGCCGGTCGCTCGTGCTCCCGCCCGCCGTCGCCACCGGGAGGCGAGGGCCGGTCGGTGGATGGTGGGGCAACCGGTGGACGCCTTCCACCACCACCCGCCGGTGCTCGTCGTGCCCGACCCGGGTCACGGTCAGCTCGACGTCCGTCGCCGCGATCCCCTCCCCGCGCATGTCGCGCAGCACCCGCTCCCGAAGGGACGCCCCGTCGGCGCCGTCGGCGGGTGCGTCGTGCACGTGCCGGACGTCCACGGTCGAGGCGCCGTAGGCGGAGAACACCGGACCGAACGGCAGCACGAGGACCGAGCGGATGCCGGCGGCCGCGGCGATCGCGGCGCCGTGGGTGGCGCCGTTGCCGCCGAAGGCGAGCGCCGTCACCGTCGCCGGGTGCACGCCGCGGCGGTGCAGCTCGGCGGCGATCCCGGTGCCCGCGGCGCGGTGGGCGGTGTCCAGGGCGCGGGCCGCGATCTCCTCCACCGTGATCCCGAACCGGTCGGCGAGCGGGGTGAACACCCGGCGGGCCGCGGTGACGTCGAGCTCCATCCCCCCGCCGAGGAAGGTCTCCGGCCGCAGTACACCGAGCACGGCATCGGCGTCGGTCACGGTCGGCTCGGCGCCGCCGAAGCCGAAGCAGGCCGGACCGGGGCTGGCGCCGGCGCTCTGTGGGCCGACCCGTAGCTCCGTGCCGTCGGCCCAGGCGATCGAGCCGCCGCCCAGGCCGAAGGCCAGCAGGTCGGGCAGCGGGAGGTCGATCTCCACCCCGGCGACCACCCCGTGCTCGTGGTAGGGGACCTCGCCGGAGCGCAGGACCGACACGTCCAGGCTGGTCCCGCCCATGTCCAGGGTGACCAGGTCGCGGATCCGGTGGTGCCGGGCGACCGCGGCCGCCCCGAGCAGCCCGGCCGCCGGGCCGGAGTTGTAGGTCTTCGCCGCGACCGTGCGCGCCACCCGGGCGGCCCGGCCGTCGTTGTGCACCACTCGAAGCGGCCGGGCGTAACCCTGGTCGCGCAGATAGTCCTCGGCCCGGTACAGGTAGTCGGCGACGTCGGGATGGACGTAGGCGTTGAACAGCGCGGTGGCGGCCGCGCGCACCGGGTCCCTGCCCGCGGACAGCTCACCGGCCCGCAGCATCGGGACCGCGTCCAGGCAGTGCCGGGGGTGGTGCTCGGTGAACGTCGCGGCCATCGACGTCTCCCGGGCCGGGTCGGCGGAGGCGACGACGAGCCCGCGGGCGCCGTCCTGGAGCAGCCCCCGGGTCTCCGCCAGGCCGCTCGTGCCGTCCGGGACCCGGGCGACCATCCCGGTGTCGACGAACGTGCCGACCCCGGTCCCCGGTCCCCCGGCCGCGATCGTCGTGTCGTCGGTCAGCAGCCCCAGCCGGGGGCCGCTGCGCTGGATCACCGTGTTCGTCCCGACGGTCGTCGCGTAGCGGACGGCGACCGTGTCCCGCAGCATGTCCGGCACACCGGTGCCGAGACGCTCCGCCGCGGCCTCCACCGCCGCCCGGAAGCACAGCGCGAGATCGTGCGGGGTGGTGAGCGTCTTCGCGGTGTGGACTGTGCCGTCGCGCACCACGAACACGTCGGTGAAGGTCCCTCCCGTGTCGATGTCGATCGTGACCGGCATACCCGTCCCTCCGTGGTCCCGGTGCGCCGAGTCGGGCTGCACCTGCTCACCGGGCAGCCTTCTGCCGGTGGCACCGGTCCTCAATGGGCCCGGCCGACACCGTCCGGTGGCGGCGTCGCACATCGGCGGCGCGCTGCACCGGAGGCCCGCCGGGCCACCCTGCGCGCAGGACGAAGTTCCCTGCGCGCAGCGACTTGCCGGTGCCCCCCGGCGCGGCCAGGGTCCGGGCATGACCCGATCGACGACGATCGGCCGCGCGGGTGGGTCCACCCCGCAGGCCTGGCTGGCCGGATGGCTGCGCCGCGACATCGAGTCCCTGCTGGACCCGCTGGTGTCGGCGCTCACGACGGCGGTGCCGGAGATCCTGGTCGCCGCCGACGCCCCGGACCGGCACGTGCGGGACGCGGTGCGCATGCACCTCACGACGCTGACCCGCTGCTTCACACCCGAGGAACCGGATTCCGAGATCGCGATGCCGTCGCTGGTCGCCCGCTACACACGGGCGCTTGCCCGACACGACGCGGTGGCCCTGCCGGTGCTGTTGCGGTCGTTCGAGACGCTGCACGCCGCGCTGTGGCAACACCTGGTCACAGCGCTGCACACCGCGGACCCGCGGCCGTCCGCGGTCGAGCGGGCAGCCGTCATGGAGTGGGCGGCGGCCCGGCTGTTCGCCTACTTCCGGACCGCGAGCGAGCGGACCGCCTCGCTGTACGGGACCGAACTGGCGTTGCTCGAGCGCCGGGCGACGTCCCGCCGGACCGACCTGGTGACGGGGCTGCTCGGCGGGACGGTGGATCCGGCGGCGGCACAGCGCGAGCTGGGCTACGACCTGGGTGCCCGGCACGTCGGGTTCGTCGCCTGGACCGACCGCGGATCCGGGCCGGACCGGCTCGACGGCGCCGTCCGGACCGTGGTGGAGGCGCTGCGACCGCAGCGCCGGCTCCGGGTCCCCGGCGACGGCCGGTCCGTCCACGGCTGGCTGGTCTGTCACGGGGAGGGGTGGCGCGAGCTGGCGGCGCGGCGCAGCCTCCCGCCGGGCGTGCACATCGCCTGGGGTGGCCCGGCCTCCGGGTACGATGGATTCCGCACCACCCACGCCGAGGCACAGGAGGCCCGCCGGGTCGCCGACGCACTCGGCTCGGCGGGCACCGTGCTGTTCGACGACGTCGCGGTACTCGCGCTGGCCACCCGGGACGATTCCGCAGCGACCGCGTTCGTGGCGAGGACGCTCGGCAGGCTGGCGGCCGGCGGCGACGAGGCCGACCGGCTGCTGCGGACCCTGCGGGTGCACCTGGCCGAACTGGGCAGCCCGACCCGCACCGCCCGCCGGCTGCACGTGCATCCGAACACCGTGGTCAAGCGGATGGAACGGATCGAGTCACTGCTGGGGCGTCCGGTGGACCCGGCCGATCTGGCGCTGCGCACCGCCACCGAGCTGTCCACGATGGTCGCCCGGCCGGACCAGGCCGGTCAGGTGCAGCCGGAGACCCCGCCGTCGACCGGCAGCACGACGCCGGTCAGGTAGGAGCCGGCCCGCGAGGACAGGAAGACGGTCGCCCCGACGACGTCGTCCGGGCGGCCCCAGCGGCCGCGCGGGATCCCGGCCCGGACCGCGTCGTGGGCGTCCGGGTCGTCGGCCACGAAGGCGCTCATCCGGCTGGGGAAGTAGCCGGGCGCGATCGCGTTGACGGTGACGTGCTCGGCCGCCAGACGGCGGGCGAGGTGCCGGGTCAGCATGTGCACAGCTGCCTTGGTGGCGCTGTAGGGGTAGTTCTCCAGCTCGGTCACCCGCAGCCCGGCCAGCGACCCGATGTTGATCACGCGCGCCGGATGGTCGTCGGTCGCCGCGGCGCGCAGTGCGGGCAGCAGCGAGCTGGTGAGCCGGAAGACGCCGGTGAGGTTGACCCCGACGAGCTTGTCCCAGGCGTCGTCCGGGAAGTCGTCGATCGGCGCACCCCAGGTGGCGCCCGCGTTGTTGACGAGGATGTCCAGCCGCCCGCCGAGTCGCCCGTCGACGGCCGCGACGAGGGCTCGCGCGCCGTCCGGTGTACCGACGTCGGCCGGGACGCCGGTGCAGCGCGCTCCGAGCCGGTCGGCGACCGCCGCACAGGCCGCCGGCTTGCGCGAGGACACCAGCACCCGGGCACCCGCCGCGAGGAGCCCCTCGGCGATCATCAGCCCGATCCCGCTGGTCCCGCCGGTCACCAGCGCGGTGCGGCCGGTCACGTCGAACAGGCCGGCCGGAGGCACATCGGTCACAGCGCCACCGAGTAGCCGCCGTTGACCGGCATCGTCTGGCCGGTGATCCACGACGCGCCGCGCGAGGCCAGGAACACGATCATCGCCGAGGCGTCCGACGGTTCACCGATCCGGCGCACCAGGTAGCGGCTCAGCAGCTGCTTGCGCAGCGCCGGATCGGCCAGGTACGCGTCCGTCGCCGGGGTCCGGGTGGCGCCGAGCGCGACGCTGTTGGCGGTGACCGCGTACCGGCCGCCCGCCCGGGCCAGCGCCCGGGTCAGGCCGGCCGCGCCGGCCTTGGCGGCCGAGTAGGCCTCCAGGCCGCCGGTCTCGCCGACCCGTCCGGCATCCGAGATCACGGTGACGATCCGGCCGCCGGCGCCGGCCTCGACCATCTGCGCCAGCGCGTGCCGGGCGCAGTTCAGGACGCCGTGCAGGTTCACCCCCAGCGACGGTGACCAGTGCTCCGGGCCCTGCTCCCAGAACGGCAGCGCCGGCGGCGCAGCGCCCCCGCCGCCCTGGTTCCCCGCGTTGTTGACCAGCACCCCGACCGGTCCGTGTGCGTCGCGGGCCCGGGCGAACATCGCGCCGACCGCGTCGTAGTCGGTGACGTCGCACGCCACCCCGGTCGCCGTGCCACCCAGGCCGCGGATCTCGGCGGCTACCGCATCGGCCCGTGCGGCGTCCACGTCGTTGACCAGCACCGCACCCGCGCCGCGGGCGGCGAGGTCGAGGGCGACCTGCCGGCCGACCCCCTGCCCGGCACCGGTGACCAGGGCCACCCGGCCCTCGATGTCGGTCCCGGCTGCATCTGTCGCGTTCGTGCCCAGCGTGTCCGTGCCCAGCGTGTCCGTGCCCAGCGTGTCCGTGCCCAGCGTGTCCGTGCCCGTCGCGTTCGTGCCCGTCGTCTTCATCGTCCCTTCCACACCGGCTCCCGCTTCTCGGCGAAGGCCGCCAGGCCCTCGCGGTAGTCCTCGGACGCCAGCACGGTGTCCACGTACCGCTGCTGGGCCGTCCAGCTCTCCTCGTCCGTCCACTCCGGACCGTGCCGGACGATCGCCTTGCTGGCCCGGACCGCGACCGGCCCCCCGGCGGCGATCTCGGCGGCGAGCCGGAGGGCGACCTCCAGCGCCTGACCGGGCTCAGCCAACCGGTTGACCAGCCCGAGCTCGTGGTACCGCTCGGCGTCCCAGGCCGCGCCGGTCAGTGCGGCCTCCATCGCCAGCGCGTACGGGATCCGCCGGGGCAGCCGGAACAGCCCGCCGCCCATCGCCGGGAATCCGCGCCGGGCCTCGGGAAGGCCGATCCGGGCACCGCGGGCAGCGACGACCAGGTCACAGGCGAGCGCCAGCTCCAGGCCGCCACCGAGTGCGTGGCCCTCCACCGCCGCGATGATCGGCTTCTCCGGCGGGCGGGCCATCAGCCCGCCGCCGCCGCGCCGCTCGGTACGGCCTAGCTCGCCCCGGGCCGCGGCCTTCAGGTCCTGGCCGGCGCAGAACGTCCCGCCGGCCCCGGTGAGCACTGCGACCCGCAGTCCGTCGTCGGCGTCGAAGGCGTCGATCGCGGCCTCCATCGCCTCGGCCGTGGCACGGTCGAAGGCGTTGCGGCGCTCCGGCCGGTCGATCGTGAGGACGACGACCGCGTCCCGGCGTTCCACCAGCAACGGGCCGCTCACGACTGCGCCATCCGGTAGAGGGTGACGACGCCGGCGCTGCCGAGGCCGACGTTGTGCGCAAGGGCGAGCCGCGCGCCGTCGACCTGGCGGGGCCCCGCCTCGCCGCGCAGCTGCCAGCTGAGCTCGGCGCACTGGGCGAGCCCGGTGGCGCCGAGCGGATGGCCCTTCGAGATCAGCCCGCCGGACGGGTTGACCACCCAGCGTCCGCCGTAGGTGGTGGCGCCGGCGTCGACGAGAGCGCCGCCCTCTCCCTCTGCGCACAACCCGAGCGCCTCGTAGGTGAGGATCTCGTTGACCGAGAAGCAGTCGTGCAGCTCGATCACGTCGATCTCGTCGGGCCCGATCCCGGCCTGTTCGTAGACCTGGCGGGCGGCCCGCCGGGAGACCGGTGTCCCGACGATGTTGACCGCACTGTCGTAGGCGTCGGTGGTGTCGGTGGCCAGCGCCTGGGCGACGATCTCGACCGCCCGCCCGGCGGCGCCCAGCCGGTCGACCACCTCCTCGGAGACGACGACGGCGGCGGCCGCCCCGTCCGAGGTGGGCGAGCACTGCAGCTTGGTCAGCGGCGGGCAGACCGCGGTGGAGTCCAGGATCTCCTGCAGGGTGTGGACGTCCCGGAACTGTGCGTACGGGTTGTCCGCGGAGTGCCGGTGGTTCTTCTCGGCGACCTTGGCGAACTGCTCGGGCGTGGTGCCGAACCGGGCCGAGTGTTCGTTGCCGGCCGCCCGGAACATCTCCAGCACGACCGGTGCGCCCGTCGGCTCGTGCAACCCGGCGAGCGCCTCGACGAACTTGCCGACCGGATTCGCCGACTGCGGGTGGGTGGGGGTGCCGAGCGAGCCGCGCTGCATCTTCTCGAAGCCCAGCGCCAGCACGCAGTCGGCCAGCCCGCCCTGCACCAGCTGTCGGGCGTAGAGCAGGGCGGACGAGCCGGAGGCACAGTTGTTGTTGACGTTCACGACCGGGATGCCGGTCATGCCCAGCTCGTAGACCGCGCGCTGACCCGCGGTCGAGTCTGCGTGCACGAACCCGGCGCAGACCTGTTCGACGTCGCGGTACCCGATGCCCGCGTCGCGCAGGGCGGCGTCGGCGGCGCGGTGGGCGAGTTCGGGGTAGTTCGGGTCGGGACGGCCGGGCTTGCTGAACTCGGTCATTCCGACACCGAGCACGTAGGCGGTTCTCATCGCGGGTGTACTGCTCCTCGGCTCGGCTGTGCGGATTGCGGGGCGTACCGGGCGCGGACCTCGCGCCGTAGCACCTTCCCGACGGCGGACTTGGGCAGCTCGGTGTCGAACCGGACGCTGGTCACGCGCTTCACCGGCCCGAGGCGCTCGCGGGTCCAGGCGATCAGCTCGTCCTCGGTGACCTCGGCACCCGGTTCGGGAACGACCAGCGCCAGCGGCGTCTCACCCCACTTGTCGTGCGGTACACCGACGACCGAGGCGTCACGGACCGCGGGGTGCTCCGCCAGCGCGTTCTCGATCTCGGTCGGCCACACGTTGAACCCACCCGAGATGATCATGTCCTCCTTGCGGTCGGTCAGGAAGAGGAAGCCGTGCTCGTCCAGGTAGCCCATGTCCCGGGTGAGCACGGACCCGTCGGGCAGCATCCGGGCACGGGTGGCCTCGGGGTCGTCCCAGATGCCGTCGAACACCGACGGGTTGTGCGCCGCGACCTCGCCGACGGTCCCGGCCGGGACGGACCGCCCACCCTCGTCGACGATCGTGATCCGGGTGTTCGGCGTCGCCCGCCCGGCCGACCGCAGCCAGCGGCCGCCCTCGGCCAGGTGGTCGGCCGGCGACAGCACCGACACCGGCGCGACCTCGCTCTGGCCGTAGAGCTGGAGCAGGATGTCGCCGAAGACCTCGCGGGCCCGGTCGAGGGCGGTGGCGGTCATCGGGGAACCCCCGTAGACGAACTGCCGCAGGCTGCGCAGGTCGGTCCGGCCGGCCGCCGGGTGCCCGGCCGCGAGCTGGACCATCGTGGGCACGCCGAAGGTGAGGGTGCAGCGGTGCCGCTCGATCGCGGCGAGGAAGGCACCGGGTTCGAACGCGCGGAGCACCGCCACCGCACCCCCGGCGGCCAGCACACCGAACACCGGCATGATCGTTGCGTGGGCCAGCGGCCCCGCCGCGAGGTAGATGTCGTCGTTGCGGAGCGGGATCAGCGCGGCGGTGGTCTCGGTGCCGACACCGGTCCAGGCCCGGCAGGAGTGCACGATGCCCTTGGGTGTGCCGGTGGTCCCTGCCGAGAACCGGATCGTCTGCGGCGCATCGGGGTCCGGTGCGACCCCACGGTCGACCGGGGACGCCGCGGCGAGCAGGTCGTCGTAGCCGTGTGCCCCGGCCGGGGCCGGGCCGTCGAGCACGATCACGTGGCGCAGTGCACCGGCGCCGGCCAGATGCGGAGCGATCAGGTCGTGATGGGTGCGCTGCGCGATCAGCACCGTGGCGCCGATCGTGTCGAGCAGTGCGACGTTCGTCGCGGGAGTGTTGTGCGTGTAGAGCGACGCACGGACGTACCCGCCGAGGGCGACACCCAGGATCAGCTCCAGCGACTCCGGGCTGTTGTCCGTCAGGGTGGCGACCCGCTCCCCCGGTCGCACGCCCAGACCCGCCAGCGCGTTGCCGAGGCGGCAGCTCCGCTCGTACAGGCCCGTGTAGTCGAGCGTCATGTCGTCGCAGATCACGGCGGGGCGGTCGGGGTGGTCGCGTGCGCCGGTCCGGATCAGGGTCGCGAGATCCATCCGTCGTCCTCCGGGCTCCCGCCGGTCGTGGGCCGCCCGGACTCCGGCGGGCTGCGCCGGGCGTGCGTCCCACGCTAGGAACGGTCCGGGGACGCTCCAATGGAGCGAGCCGCCACCGTGCGGTGGTGGGCGGGCACAGGGCCTCGTCGGGCTCGGACGCCGCCGCCCGGACCGCTACGCTGCCCCGGACGCCGGTCACGACCGGAGGTGGACGAGATGCCGGACGATGCGGTCCGCAGCGAGCGCACGGCCGTCCGCGGCCTGCCCGTGACCCGGGCGCGGGACACCTGGCGCACGTTGACGACCGCCCTGCAGGGCGCCATGACGTGTCACTTCGGGGACCGCGCCGAGTTCGGCGGGACCCTCACCCGCACCCGGACCGACCGGTACCAGGTGCTCAGCTGGAACTCCACGCCGATCCGGTACGAGCGGACCGACCGGCACATCCGAGCGGACGGGATCGACAGCTGCCTGCTGGTCGCGCCGGCCCGCGGACGGGTCGTGCTCGGCGGGGGGCACGGTCCGGCGGTGCTCGACGACGGAACCGCCGCCCTGATCCGGATGGACCGGCCGTTCGAGGTGACCCACGGCCGGGGAGCCCAGCTGGTCGTGGTGACGATGACCGGCCGCGAGATCACCCGGCATGCCGGCCGGCTGCCGGGCGGCACCTCGCCGATCGATCTCAGGACCGGGCTGGGCACGATCCTGCGGGCCGTGCTGCAGGCGACGCTGGCGCAGGAGCGGCTCCCGGCCGACCACTTCGACGCGGTCGTGGAACGGCTCGGGGAGCTGACCGGCATCCTCGTCGCCGGTCAGGGCACGGCGGGCACCGGCACCCTCGGGGAGATCGAGATCGCGGTCCGCAGGCACGTCCGCGAACACGTCGACGATCCGGACCTCAACGCGTCGTCGGTCGCCGCGGCACTGGGCTGGTCGACCCGGCAGGTCCAGCTCGCCCTGCAGCGGGCCGGCACCACCGCACGGGAGCTGATCCGCGAGGAGCGGCTCACCCGCGCACGAGCCCGGCTCACCTGCGGGGCGCACCGCGGGATGTCGGTCACCGAGATCGCGCACCTGTCCGGGTTCCGGTCGGTGAGCACGTTCAGCACGGCGTTCCGGCAGCGGTTCGGCGCCAGCCCGCGGGCGGTGCGAGCCGGGAGCTGAGCCGGCCCGATACTGGACGGATGCCCGTGAACTGTCCCTGCGGCCGGGCCCGCCCGGAGCGGGCCTGCTGCGGCCCGGTGCTCGACGGCCGCCCCGCGGCGACCGCCGAGGACCTGATGCGCAGCCGCTACACCGCGTTCGTCCGGGGCGACACCGCGCACCTGACCGCCTCCTGGCATCCCTCGACCCGGCCGCGGGCGCTGCGCCTGGAGCCCGGCTCGGTGTGGACCGGGCTGGAGATCCTGGACCGCTCCGGCGGGGCGATGTTCGACGCCGAGGGCGTCGTCGAGTTCCGGGCGCACCGCCGGGACGGCGTGCTGCACGAGCGGAGCCGGTTCGTCCGGGAGGACGGCCGGTGGTTCTACGTGGACGGGGAGCTCGATCCCGGGTCCGGCACACCGGGCACCGGCAGGTAGCAGCCCTGCAGCCGCCATCCCCCGGGCCCGGAATCGGCAGGAATGCCGATCGGCGGCAATATCCTGCCGGTCCCTGACACGCCGTCCGGCCCGGGATAACGTCCCGGTACGTGGATCACTCCCCGACGCAGGACGGCCCCGGACTCGGCGACGCACCGGCCGGCGGCCCGCTGGACGGCATTCTGGTCGCCGACTTCTCCCGGGTGCTGGCCGGTCCGTACGCCACCATGATGCTGGCCGATCTCGGCGCGACCGTGATCAAGGTCGAGGGCCCCGGCGGCGACGACACCCGCACCTGGAAGCCCCCGGTGCTCGACGGGACGTCCACCTACTACCTGTCGATCAACCGGAACAAGCGGTCGATCGTGCTCGACCTCAAGGACCCCGCCGACCTGGCGGTGGCGCGGCGGCTGGCGCAGCGGGCCGACGTGCTGGTGGAGAACATGAAGCCGGGCGGGATGGCCCGCTTCGGCCTCGACCACGCCGCGGTCGCGGCGGACAACCCGTCGGTCGTCTACTGCTCGATCTCCGGGTTCGGCCCGCTCGGCGGCGCCCACCTGCCCGGCTACGACCTGCTGGTGCAGGCGGTGTCCGGCCTGATGAGCATCACCGGCCCGGCCGACGGGCCGCCCTACCGGGCCGGGGTCGCGGTGTTCGACGTGCTCACCGGGCTGCACGCCGCGCTGGCCGTCGCGGCGGCGCTGCGGCACCGGGAGCACACCGGCGAGGGTCAGCTGCTGGAGACGAACCTGCTCTCGGTCGCGCTGTCGACGCTGGTCAACCAGACCGAGGCCTACGTCGCCGCGGGCGCGGTGCCGCAGCGGATGGGCAACGAGCACCCGAGCGTCTTCCCCTACCAGCCGATGCCCTGCAAGGACGGCGAGCTCATCGTGATCGCCGGGAACGACGGCCAGTTCCGCAGGCTCGCCACCGTGCTCGGCGATCCGGCGATGGCGCAGGACCCGCGCTTCGCCACGATGTCGGACCGGATCGGGCATCGCGCCGAGATCGAGCAGCGGCTGCGCGCCCGGCTGGCCACCCGCACCGCGCAGGAGTGGTACACCGCGATCACCGAGGTGGGCGTGCCCTGCGGACCGATCAACTCGGTCGACGGCGGGGTGGCGCTGGCCGAGCGGCTCGGCCTGGAGCCGGTCGTCCGGGCGCCGGACGCGGCCGCGGTCCCGACCGTCCGGAACCCGGTGACGTACTCGCGGACGCCGCCGTCCTACCGGCGCTCGCCGCCGCCGATCGGTGCGGACTCGGCCGACGTGCGGGCCTGGCTCGACGGGCCCTGAGCCGGGCGCGCGGGGGCGACCGCGAGGCGGGCGGGCCGGATCCCGGCAGCGCGCATCCCCGCGCCCGGTGATGCACGCCGCGCATCGGGCAGGGTCCGGATCTGCATTTCACACATCGAGCCGGAGCGTCCAGAGTGGGATCCGGCGACCGAACCGTACGAGGGAGTGCCGTGTCCGAGACCGCGAACCTGGCCGATCTGGTGCGGGACTGGGATCCGCCGACCGTCCGGACCAGCCGGCGGGTCGATCCGTGGCCGGCCGCCGCCTTCGCCGACCTGGTCGACGCCGCTCCCCCGGAGCTCGGCGACGGCGCGCCGCTCCCCCCGCTGTGGCACTGGTTCGTGCTGCTGGAGCACCCGCGGACCGCCGATCTCGGCGAGGACGGGCATCCCGCCGACGGCCCGCTGCTGCCGCCGGTCCCGGGCCGGCGCCGGATGTTCGCCGGGGGCCGGTTCACCCAGCACGCCCCGATCCCGTTCGGCGCGGTGCTGCACGGCAGCTCGGCCGTCACCTCGGTGACCCCGAAGTCCGGGCGCAGCGGCGAGATGCTGTTCGTGTCCGTCCGCCAGGAGCTGCGGGTCGGCGACGATCCGGCCGTCGTCGCGGTCGAGGAGCAGGACATCGTCTACCGCTCGGAGCCCGACGGCGCGCAGCGACGGGTGGTCCCGCGTCCGGCGGGCGGCGAGCCGGAGCCGGCCGGGGCGTGGCGGCGGCGGCTGGGCACCGGCAGCGTGCTGCTGTCGCGGTTCAGCGCGCTGACCTACAACGGCCACCGCATCCACCACGACCACCCGTACACGACGACCGTCGAGGGCTACCCGGATCTCGTCGTGCACGGGCCGCTGATGGCCCTGCTCGCGCTGGAGCTGCCCCGGGTGCACGCACCCGCGGACACCGTCGCCGAGTTCGGCTACCGGCTCACCCGGCCCGCCTTCCTGCCCTCGACGCTGGTCGCCGCCGGTGACCGGGACGGCGACGACCCGGGTGCCGCCACGGTCGCGGTCGCGGCCGAGGGGGTCGCCCCGTCGCTGGTCGCGACCGTCCGGTTCCGCTGACGACCGCCGGCACCCGCAGACGAGCCCCGACGACCACGAGCACAGACCACCGCCGACCAGATCAGGAGGTCCGCGCCATGGGTGCGCTGGACACCGAGGAACAGGCCGTCGTCGACACGGTCCGCGACTTCATCGACCGCGAGGTGAAACCGCACGTCAACGAGCTGGAACACGCGGACGTCTATCCCGAGAAGTGGATCGAGCAGATGAAGCAGCTCGGGATCTACGGGCTGGCGGTCCCCGAGCCGTGGGGCGAGGCCCCGGTCTCGATGCCGTGCTACGCACTCGTCACCGCCGAGCTGGCCCGCGGCTGGATGAGCCTGGCCGGCGCGATGGGCGGGCACACCGTCGTCGCGAAGCTGCTGGTCGCGTTCGGCACCCGCGAGCAGCAGGACCGCTACCTGCCCCGGATGGCCACCGGCGAGCTGCGCGCCACGATGGCGCTCACCGAACCCGGCGGCGGCTCCGACCTGCAGAACATGACGACCAGGGCGCGGCGCACCGACGACGGGTACGTGATCGACGGATCGAAGACCTGGATCTCCAACGCCCGCCGGTCCGGGCTCATCGCGCTGCTGTGCAAGACCGACCCGGCGGCCGAGCCCGCGCACCGCGGGATCTCGGTGCTGCTTGTCGAGCACGGCCCGGGCCTGACCGTCTCCCGGGACCTGCCGAAGCTCGGCTACAAGGGCGTCGAGACCTGCGAGCTGGTGTTCGAGAACATGGCGGTCCCGGCCGACGCCGTGCTCGGCGGCGTCGAGGGCCGCGGTTTCGCGCAGATGATGAAGGGCCTGGAGACGGGCCGGATCCAGGTCGCCGCCCGCGCGCTCGGCGTCGCCGACGCCGCGCTGGAGGACTCGCTGCGCTACGCCCGGGACCGCGAGTCGTTCGGCAGGCCGATCTGGCAGCACCAGTCGGTCGGCAATCTGCTCGCCGACATGGCCACCACGATCACCGCCGCCCGGCAGCTGATCCTGCACGCCGCCCGGGAGTACGAGTCCGGCCGGCGCTGCGACATGGAGGCGGGCATGGCGAAGCTGTTCGCCTCCGAGACCGCGATGGAGGTCGCGCTGTCGGCCGTCCGGATCCACGGCGGGTACGGCTACTCCACCGAGTTCGACGTCGAGCGCTACTTCCGGGACGCCCCGCTGATGATCGTCGGTGAGGGCACCAACGAGATCCAGCGCAACGTGATCGCCGCCCAGCTGGTCAGGCGCGGCGGGCTGGACCGCGGATGACGGCCACGTTCGCCCTGCGCGGGCCCGCCCTGCTGTTCTGCCCGGGCAACCGCCCGGACCGGTTCGCGAAGGCGGTCGCCGCCGCCGACACGGTGATCCTGGACCTGGAGGACGCCGTCGGCCCGGACGACAAGGCCGCCGCCCGCACCGCCGTCGTCGGCGCACTCGCCGACCTGGACCCGGCCGCGGTGCTGGTGCGGATCAACGCGCCCGGCACCCCCTGGTACGACGACGACGTGCGCGCACTCTCCGGCCACCCGCAGGTCGCGCTGATGCTGCCGATGGCCGCCCGGGCCGCCGACGTCGAGGCGCTGGCCCCGCACCCGGTGGTCGCGCTGTGCGAGACCGCCCGCGGCGTCCTCGCCGCACCGGAGATCGCGGCCGCGACCGGCTGCGCCGGCCTGATGTGGGGCAGCGAGGACCTGGTCGCCGATCTCGGCGGCCGGGCCGGCCGGGCGCCCGGCGGCGGGTACCGGCCCGCCGTCGAGGAGGCCCGGACCCGGATCCTCTACGCCGCCCGCGCCGCCGGTGTCACCCCGGTCGACACCGTGCTCGTCGACATCGACGACCGGGCGACGCTGCGCTCGGACTCGGCGGCCGCCGTCGCCGCCGGGTTCGCGGCGAAGGCGTGCATCCATCCGGCGCAGGTCGCCGTCGTCCGGGAGGCGTTCCGGCCCACCGACGACGAGGTGGCCCGGGCCCGCGCGATGCTCGCCGCCGCCGAGGCGCACTCCGGCGGCGTGTTCCGGCTGGACGGCCGGATGGTCGACGCGCCGCTGCTGGCGCACGCCCGGGAGGTGCTCCGGCAGGCGGCGCCCTGACCCGCGGTGATGCGCCCGGGACATCGTTGCGGGTGACATGATGAACCGGGTGACGACCGTGGACGAGCTGGAGTGGTTCGTGGCGCTCGCCGAGACCGAGCACATGACGCAGGCCGCGCAACGGCTCTCGCTGGCCCAGCCGACGCTGTCCCGGGCGCTCGGCCGGCTGGAGCGGCGGGTCGGCGCGCCGCTGTTCGACCGGGTCAACCGCAGGCTGCGGCTCAACCCCTACGGCGAGATCATGCTGGAGCACGCCCGCCGCGGCCTCGCCGAGCTCGCCGCCGCCGAGGAGCGGATCGCCGCGCTGCGCGATCCGGGCCGCGGCACGGTGCGGCTCGCGTTCCTGCACTCGATCGCCGCCGGGCTGATGCCCGAGGTGCTGCGCGCGCACCGCGCCGAGTCCCCCGGTGTCACCTTCGAGCTCACCCAGGCCGTCGGGCACGAGATCGTCGAGCAGGTGCGCGCCGGGCGGGTCGACCTCGGGCTGACCGCCCCGCGCCCGGACGACGACGCGATCGCCTGGACCGACCTGCACCGGGAACGGCTGTGCCTGGCCGTCCCGGCCGGGCACCGGCTCGCCGGGCGCGACCGGGTGGCGCTCGGCGAGGCGGGCGACGAGCCGTTCGTGACGCTGCGCGAACCGATCGGTTTCCGCCGGCTCACCGACGAGCTGTGCGCGCGGGCCGGGTTCGCGCCGCGGATCGCGTTCGAGGGCACCGAGATCGGCACCCTGGAGGGCTTCGTCGCGGCCGGTCTGGGGGTCGCGATCGTGCCCGAGCCGCGGCCGCACCGCGCCGAGCCGGGGGTCAGCCACCTGCGGCTCACCGACGGCGCCGCGCACCGGATGATCGGCCTGGCCTGGCTGCGCGACCGGCCCCGCCCGCCGGTGGTGGCCCGGTTCGCCGAGTTCGTCGTCGCCCGGTTCCGCGACGACGGTCCGGCCGGTCCCCCGGCTACCCTCGGACCGTGATCATCCACGCACAGCGACCCGAGGGGCCCGGCCGGACGTGACCACGACCTCCCAGCAGCACACCGGCCGCCCGCTGGACGGCCTGCGGATCGTGGAGTGCGCGAGCTTCGTCGCCGGCCCGACCGGCGGGATGACCCTCGCCCAGCTCGGCGCCTCGGTGATCCGGATCGATCCGCTCGGCGGCGGGCCGGACCACGGCCGCTGGCCCGCGGCGGGGCACGGCACCGGCGACTCGTACTACTGGGCCTCGCTGAACAAGGGCAAGCGGTCGTTCGCGGTGGACCTGCGCTCGGACGAGGGCCGCGAGCTGGTCGTCGCGCTGGCGACCGGCGCCGGCGAGGACCGCGGCGTGCTCGTCGACAACGTCGTCGGCCGCCGCTGGATGGCCAACGAGGTGCTCACCGCGCGCCGCCCCGACCTCATCCACGTGCGCGTCCAGGGCTACCCGGACGGGCGGCCCGCGGTGGACTACACGGTCAACGCCGAGGTCGGCATCCCGCAGATCACCGGCAGCGAGGAGGGCGCCGCGCCGGTCAACCACGTGCTGCCCGCCTGGGACCTGGTCACCGGGCTGACGGTGTCCACCACCGTGCTCGCCGCGCTGCACCAGCGCGGCCGCACCGGGCGCGGCGTCTACTCCGAGATCGCGCTGTCCGACGTCGCGCTGGCCGGTGTCGCGAACCTCGGCTGGCTGTCCGAGGCCGCCGAGACCGGCCACGAGCGGCCCCGGCACGGCAACCACGTCTTCGGCAGCTTCGGCGTCGACTTCGCCTGTTCCGACGGGCGGCGGGTGATGGTCGTCGCGCTCACCCCCGGCCAGTGGAACGCGCTGATCACGGTGACCGGCACCGGCGCCGTGTTCGCGGCGCTGGAGACCGCGCTGGGCGCCGACCTCACCGACGAGACCGAGCGCTACCGGCTCCGCGAGACCATCGCCGCGGTGCTCCGGCCGTGGTTCGGGGCCCGCGACTCGGCGACCGTCGAGGCCGAGCTGAACCGGGCCCGCGTGCTGTGGGGGCGCTACCAGGGGATGACCCGGGTGGTCGAGCAGCACCGGGCCGGCGCGCATCCGCTGCTCACCGACATCGTGCTGCCGAGCGGGACGGCCGCGGTCACCGCCCGCTCCCCCGTCCGCTGGGACGGCGCGCACGGCGAGGCCGGGGACGCTCCCGAGCTCGGCCGGGAGACCGAGGAGATCCTGGCCGGCGAGCTCGGCCTGTCGACCGCCGAGATCGGCGCGCTGCGCGACCGCGGCGTGATCGGCTGACCGGCGCTCACCCCGCCGGGACCACCCGGAACACCGGGATCCGGTCGGCGACCGCCGCCAGCGCGGCGAGCGGTGCGTCGGGGGGCACCGGCAGGTGCGGCCGGGCCTGCGGGGCCCGGCGCAGGTAGTCGCGCAGCACCGGTGCGCGCAGGCCGGGCGCGACCTCGGCCAGCCGCACCGGCTCCCGGCGACCGTGCCGCAGGACGGCGCGACCACCGGCCGCGCGGACGTTGTGCACCCAGTTGACGTCCGGGCCGAGCATCGACACCAGGTGCCGCTCGCCGTCGACGACGGACAGCACCAGCGGCACCGCGACCGTGCGGCCGCTGAGCCGGCCCGGCACCTCCAGCGTCACCAGCCGGTCGGGGGCGACGCCGCGCCCGTAGAGCGCCGCCGTCGCGCGGTCGAGCAGCCGGGCGATCCGGCGGGGCCGGCCACCGGGGTAGAGCCATCGCTGCAGGTTCACCGGGGCCTCCTCGGGCTCCTCTACGTTGTACAGGAACCACCTGTACGTTGTACAGGGCCCTTGTGTCGGGCCCTTCTGTCGGGCCCTTCTGCCGGGCCCTTGTGCCGGGCCGCTGCACCGGGCCGCTGCACCGGGCCGCTGTAGCGTGCCGCTGTACCGGGCCGCTGTACCGTGGCCCGGTGAACCGGCCGGATGTCCCGCTGACCAGGGCACGCGTGATCGCCGCGGCGAACGACCTGGCCGACGCCGAGGGGGTGGCCGCGGTCACCGTGCGCCGGATCGCCACCGAGCTGCAGGTGACGCCGATGGCGCTGTACTGGCACGTCCGGGGCAAGGACGAGCTGCTCGACGGGATGGCCGGGTCGGCGCTGGACCGGGTCGATCCGGTCGTCGATCCGGCATTGCCGTGGCCGGACGGGATCCGCTCGCTGCTCGGTTCGATGCTGCGCTCGCTGTGCCACAGTCCGGCCGCGGCGGCCCTGCTGAGCACCAGGACGGTCACCTCGCAGCGCAGCCTGGAGATCACCGAGTCGCTGCTGGAGCTGCTGCGGCGGGGCGGGTTCGGACCCGGGCCGGCCACCCAGATCGCCCGGCACGCGGTCGCCTCGCTGGCCGCGCTGGCCGGCGGCAGCTCCGGCGTCGTCGTCCGCGAGCCGGACGGGCCGGCGGCACCGGAGCGGCGCCGGGCCCGGGAGCGTCTGGAGGCGCTCCCGGCGCAGCGCTACCCGCGGCTGGTCGAGGCGGCGGGCCCGCTCAGCGAGGGCATCGAGCGCGAAGAGTACCTCGCGCTCGGTCTGGAACTGCTGGTCGCCGGGATCGTGGCCACCGCCCCGCGGGGCGGTGGCCCGAGCTGATCCCGGCACCCGTCACTCCTCCTCGGCAGGCACCTCGTGCGCCTCCCGCCAGCGCTTCACCAGCGCCTGGCTGAACCGGTTGTTCGACGGAACCTCGATCCCGTTCTCCTCCGCCCACTGGCGCAGCTCCTGGCGCTGCTCGGCGGTCAGACCGGAGGTGGTGCGCCGGCGCGGCTCGTTGCGCCGCGACGCCATCGACGAACCGTCCGGCACCGACGCCTCGATCCGCCCGGCATCCATGTAGGGACGCAACACCGTCAGCAGCTTCTGGTACTCGCCCGCGGCCAGGTCGATCGCGATCCGCATCTGGTCGAGATGGATCTCGTGCGACTCGACGCCGTCCTCCGTACCGGTGAGATCGCAGTACCGGATCTCTCGAACACCCACGTGTCAGCCTCCGTCCGCTCAGCCCTGTGTGTCCGACGCGTCGCGCGAGCGGGCGGCCCGCTCGGCCCGCTCCTCCTTCTGCGCACGCTCGGCGGCCTTGCGCAGCGACGCCAGGGTCTGCCCGGACAGCGCCTTCGACGCCACCGAGTCACCGATCTGGCGCGGGGTCATGTGCCCGCGGCCGCTGGGCGCCAGGTACTCCTGGCCGTCCTTCCCGGTGCGGTACTCCAGCCCGGACGCGACCCGCTGGAACCGGGTCCGGCCGCCGCGACGGGCGCCCTCCCACTTCTCCACCCGGACCGCGAGCTCGCAGCAGGTGCACACCAGACGGCGCAGCAGCAGGCCGTCGTCGTCGACACCGGTGAAGTGGATGCCCGCCTGCCGGATGGTCGGGAACAGGTGCCTGCCCCGTTCCCGGCAGGCCAGCACCTCGTCGGTCACCCGGTCCACGTAGAGGTCGACGTCCTCCTCGGAGGCCCTGACCCAACCCGTGTCCTGCTGCTCACCCTGGATCGACTTCGCGGACACCGGCTCACCGGCGCCGCCTGAGATCTCGGCCAACCCCGTCTCCCTTCACCCGGATGCCTGCGGCATCCCGCGATCGTCGAACCGATCGCGGACCACCGCCGCACCACGCTCACCGTCATCGTCTGCCGAGCGGGATCGACGTTGCCACGCCGACCACCGTTCCGCCTGATCGGTGGGATTGTAGGAACACCGGTGTAACTCCGATCAAGGTGTGGTGAGCCCGGTCTCCGGAGGACGCCGTCCGGTGCCCTCCGGTGCGGCCGTCCGGGTGTACCGCAGCGCGGCACCGGGGATCAGATGTCGAGCACCAGCCGCGGTCCGCGGGACCGGGACACGCACACCATCATCATCTCGCCGGAGGCGCGCTCGGCGTCGTCCAGGACGGTGTCGCGGTGATCGGGTTCGCCCGCGAGCACACCGGTCTCGCAGGTGCCGCACACCCCCTCCCGGCACGACGAGTTGACGATCACCCCGCCGGCCTCCTCCAGCGCGTCGAGGATCGAGACCCCCGGCGGGACCCGCACGGTGACGCCGGAGGCGCGGCACTCGACGTCGAACGCCGTGTCCGCGCCGTCGCCGGCGCCGGGTGCGGCGGTGAACCGTTCGACGTGCAGGGTCCCCGAGCCGGCGCTGCGCTCGGTCATCGCGTCGATCAGCCCGGCCGGGCCGCAGCAGTAGACGAGCGCGCCGGACGGTGCGGCGGCCAGGATCGCGTCCGGGTCGAGCGGGCCGTGCTCGTCCTGCGGCTGCAGCCGGACCCGCGGGCCGTGCCGGGCCAGCTCGTCGGCGAACGCCATGGTCGAGCGCGACCGGCCGCCGTAGTGCAGGGTCCAGCCGGCGCCCGCCCGGCCGGCCGCGTCCAGCATCGGGCGGATCGGGGTGATCCCGATGCCGCCCGCGACGAACACGTAGTGCGGCGCGGGGTGCAGCCGGAAGGCGTTGCGCGGCCCGCGCACCGGGACCCGGTCGCCGGGGCGCAGCGCGTGCACCCGGCGGGATCCGCCGCCGCCGTCCGGGCGCAGCAGCACCGCGATCCACCAGCTCCGCGGGCGGTCCGGGTCGCCGCACAGCGAGTACTGCCGGACCAGGTCCGGGCCGAGCAGCAGGTCGACGTGCGCGCCCGGCTCCCAGCGCGGCAGCGGGCCGCCGTCGTCGGCCACCAGCTCGACCGCGACGACGCCGTCCGCGACCGGGACGACCTCCCTGACCACGGTGCCGATGGTCCCGGCGGTGCCGATCGGGCCGGCAGTGCCCTGCGGGGCGGCCTGGTGCACGGTCAACGGGCGTCCTCCGCGCGGGGCCGCTCGTCGACCACCCGGCGGGCCTTGAACGTCGTCTCCGGCAGGGTGCCCGGCTCCAGCAGCCGGACCGGCACGCCGATGTTGACGGCCCGGCGCAGCGCCGCCTCGGTCCGCGCGACGACGTCGGCCCGGCCCGGCCCGTCGGCGGGCAGCGCCGCCGCGGCCTCCCGGCCCAGCTCGGCGAGCACGGTGATCTCGTCCAGCGCGCCGGGCCTGCTGACCCGGATCCGGAACTCGGGGCCGAGCTCGGGGACGGTGCGCAGGCCGGTCTCGATCGCCGACGGGTAGACGTTCGCCCCGCGGATCACCAGCATGTCGTCCAGCCTGCCGAGCACGCCCTCCGGCAGCCGCGGCCAGGTCCGCCCGCAGGGGCAGGGCTCGGTGGTCAGGTAGCTCTCGTCGCCGGGCGCGAACCGGATCATCGGCTGGGACTCGCGCCAGAGGTGGGTGTAGACGATCGCGCCGCGCTCACCGGCCGGGATCGGCGTGTTGAGGTCGCCGGAGGCGACGATCTCGGTGTGCACCTCGTCGGCGATCAGGTGGGTGCCGGTGCCCGCCGGGCAGCCGACGCTCGTCTGGAACGGGTACATCTCGGAGGTGGAGCCGGCGTCGACGACGGTGGCGCCCCAGCCGCGCTCGATGATCCGGCGGGTCCCGGGCAGGGAGCCCCCGGGCTCGCCGCCGACGAGCAGCGTGCGGACGGTGCCCGCGGCGAGATCGACGCCCATCCGCTCGGCGACCGAGAGCAGGTGCACCGCGTACGACGGCGTCGCGGTGAACACCGTCGAGCCGAGCCGGGTGATGAGCTCGATGTGCTTCTCCGAGTCGGTCACGCCGAGCGGGAACACGGTCGCGCCGATCCGTTCCAGACCCTGCAGCACCCCCCAGCCGCCGAAGAACAGCCCGAACGGGAAGCCGACCTGGGCGATGTCGTCCGGCCGGATCCCGGCGCACCACTGGGCCATCGCGTGCACGTCGGCGGCGCGGTCCCAGTCGGGATTGGACACGGCGTAGAGGGTGGGCGTCCCGGAGGTGCCCGACGAGCCGTGGATCCGGGCGATCCCGCCGGGCGGGCGCTGCGGGGTGTAGCTGCCGAACGGCGGGTGCTCGGCCTGGTCGGCGACCAGCATCCGCTTGGTGATCACCGGGACCTTCGTGGTGAAGTCGGTGAGCGAGCGGACCTGGTCGGGATGGAAGCCGTGCGCGTCGTAGTGCCTGCGGTAGAACGGCAGCTCGGCGTAGACGTAGTGCAGCTGGTGCCGGATCCGCTCCAGGATCAGCTGCTCGCGCTCGGCGTGCGGGCGGGTCTCGCGGGCGGCGTCCCAGAACCGCGGGAAGCCGCGCTCGTCGGAGTCGTCGAGGTTGTCAGGAGCGCCGAGATTGTCAGCGGCGCCGAGGTCGTCCCCGGCGCCGGTCACCGTGCTCACGGGCGGCTCACCAGGCCCTGCGCCTCGGCGACGTCCCAGTACGAGTGCAGGCCGCGGACGTGCTGGCCGCCGTCGACCGGGACGAAGTGCCCGGTGATGCGTCCGGCGGCGGGCGACATCAGGAACAGCGCGACGTCGGCGATGTCCTCGGCCTCCTGGTGCCGGGGCGGCGCGACGAGCGTCCGGTCCAGGAACTCCTGGCCGATCCGGCCGACGGTGAACCCGGCGCCGAGCGGGGTGTTCACCGTGCCCGGCCCGATCGCGTTCGCCCGGATCCCGTGCCGGCCCAGCTCGCCGGCGGTGACCTGGGTGAACTGGGCGACGCCCGCCTTCGCGGCGCAGTAGTGGCCGAGGCCGTCGGTGGCGGCGACCGCGTTCAGCGAGGAGATGTTGACGACGGTCCCGCCCTCGCCGGCCTCGATCGCCTGCCGGGCGAACGCCCGGGTGCACAGGAACGTGCCCTTGAGCAGGGTGTCGACGATGAGGTCCCAGTCGTCCTCCGAGCAGTCCCGGATCAGCGCCAGCGATGCGGTGCCCGCGTTGTTGACCAGATGGTGCACGGTGCCGAACCGCTCCGCGGCCAGCGCGAACGCGGCGTCGACGTCGGCGGCGACCGCCACCGAGCCCTCGTGCCAGGCGAGCCGGTCGCCGCCGTCGAGCTCGGCGTCGGCGGCCGCGATGTTCGCCGCGGACAGTTCCAGCACCACGACGTTCGCGCCGCGCGCGAGCAGTGCCGCGGTGATCGCCTTCCCGATGCCGCTGCCGCCCCCGGTGACCAGTGCGGTCCGGCCCGCGACTCCGTCGTCGCTCATGTACCCCTCCTCGTGGTGGTCGGTGCAGGTGCCCGGCCGGGCGGGCTCGGCGGCCCCGCCCGGCCGGGAGCCGTCAGCCCGCGCTGCCCTTGGTGTTCCAGCCGCCGTCCACCGGGAGGATCTCGCCGGTGCAGAAGCTCGCGTCGTCGGACAGCAGGAACGCCGCCGCCGCCGCGATGTCGGCGGGCGTGCCCAGCCGCGGGATCAGGTGCGCCGCGGTGAAGTTCTTCCGCATGTCGTCGGTGATGCCGGCCAGGATCGGGGTGTCGATCGTGCCGGGGCAGATGCAGTTCACCCGGATCCCGCGCGGGCTGTACTCCATCGCGACCTGCTGGGTGAGGCTGACGACGCCGCCCTTGGCCGCGGAGTACGCGGCCAGGTTCTCCAGGCCCTTGAGCGCTGCCATCGACGCGATGTTCACGATCGACCCGCCGCCGCCGTCGAGCATCCGCGGGATGACCGCCTGCATGCCGAGCCAGACGCCCTTCAGGTCGGTGTCGACGACGTGGTTCCAGCCGGCCTCGGTCAGCTCGACGACGTTGTCCGGGCCGAGCGTGTTCGTCACCCCGGCGACGTTGCCGAGCACGTCCACCCCGCCGAAGCCGCCGACCGCCTCGTCGACCAGGCGCTTCCAGTCGCCGGGCCGGCGCACGTCCATCACCACGTGCGCGGCCCGCCCGCCGTCGGCGACGATCCGCCGGGCGGTCGAGTCGTCGTCCTGCAGGTCGCCGATGACGACCGCGGCGCCCTCGGCCGCCAGCCGCAGGGCGATGCCCTGCCCGATACCCTGCACGCCGCCGGTGACGACGGCGATCCGGCCCTCGAACCGCGCGACCACGGCTCAGTCCCGCCCGAGCGCGACGTTCGCGAGCCGGTTGCGGCGCGCCATGTTCTCCCGCGGGGTGAACTGCGGCATGACGTAGCGGGCGAACAGCTCCAGCGAGCGGTTCCACTTGTCGGTGGTGACCCAGTCGCGGGCGTTGATCAGGAAGGTGCCGAAGCCGCCGGTGCCCTCCTCCAGCTCGCGCAGCTGGCGGACGCAGTCCTCCGGGCTGCCGATGATCCAGGGGATCTCCTCGGCCATCCACTCGAAGGTGAGGTCGGCGTCGTCCATCCCCTCGCCCTTCTTCATCAGTGCGCCGAGGCCGAGCCCGAGCAGGTACTCGTAGGAGCGCTTGACGCCCTCGCGGATCTCGTTCATCGCCTGGTTGCGGCTGTCGGAGACGTAGACCTCGCGGCTGACCCGCCAGTTCCGGCGGGCGACCGCCGGATCGAGTCCGGCCGCCTCGGCCGCGCCGACCAGGGCCTTGCCGTGCGCGAGCAGGTCGGGGGCGCCCTCGTAGCCGCGGTTGTCGATCGGCGAGAAGTAGACCGACAGCGCCTTCCAGCCCTTGGCGCCGCAGCGGGCGTAGTTGTGCGTGCCGGTCAGGCCGGCCACCGCGAACGGCGGCACCTCCTGGTACGGGCCGACCTGCAGCTGGCGGTTCTCGTACTTCCAGTAGACGCCCTCGTAGTCGACCGGGTCGTCGGAGGTGAGCAGCAGCTCGATGATCTCCAGCGCCTCGTTGGTGCGCGGGGCGGCCTCGGACCGTTCCAGGCCGAACAGCGCCTGGTCGGTGGGCAGCCCGCCGCCGCCGAAGCCGTAGTCGAGCCGGCCGTGCGTGAGGTGGTCGAGGAAGGCGAGGCGCTCGGCGACCTGGAACGGGTCCTGGTAGGGCAGGTTCACCACCCCGGTGCCGAGCCGGATCCGGCTGGTGACCGCGGACGCCTTCGCGATCATGTACTCGGGGACCGGCACGTTCTCGAAGCCGCCGGTGTGGTGCTCGCCGATCCAGTACTCGGAGAAGCCGAGCTTCTCGGCCAGCACGATGTCGTCGATGTCGCGGTCGTAGGACAGCGTCCAGTTTTCGATCGGGGGGTGCTCGGGCATGGCGAACAGGCCGAACTGCATCGGTCGGATCCTCCTGGCTCGTGGGGTGGGAGCAGAACCACCCGCACGTCCAGACGTTGGCAAACCGCGGGTAGTTATCGCTGTCGGCGTACAGTGACCTGGTTCACCGCCGCTGTCAAGCTACGAGGACGAACACCCCGCTTCGCGATCCGCGGAGAGTCGGCCTGTGGTTGATTAACTACCACGTGTTTGTTTACATCCTGGGGCGAGACCCAGCCCAGCGACGTTCCCGGAGGCCCCGTGCCCGCCCCACCGCTCCCCCAGCCCGCACCGGCGGCCACCCGTGCCCGGTGGTGACGCCGTGACCGGCCGGGTCGCCGTGCTCGGCGTCGGCACCTCGCGCTTCGGCCGCCAGCCCGGGCACGATCTGGTCGCGCTCGCGCACGCCGCCGTCACCGAGGCGCTCGCCGACGCCGGCTCCACCCGGGCCGACCCGCCGATCGACGCCGTCTGGGCGGGCACCGTGTTCGGCCCGCCGGGGGTGACCCAGCGGGTGCTGCGCGCCTGCGGGATCACCGGCATCCCGGTGATCACCGTGGAGAACGCCTGCGCCAGCGGGACCACCGCGTTCGTCGAGGCGCACGAGGCGGTGCGGACCGGCCGGTACGGCCGGGTCCTCGCGCTCGGCCTGGAGCACATGAGCAGCGCGTTCTCCGGGGCGATCACCCCCGAGCCGACCGATCCCGAGCAGCGCAGCGGGCTCGCCCTGCCCGCGCTCTACGCGATGGGCGCCGGCCGCTACCTGCACGAGGGCCTGGTCACCGCGGAGCAGCTGGCCGCGGTGTCGGTGAAGAACCACGCGCACGCCCTGCACAACCCACGCGCCCAGTACTCCGGCCGCTACACCGTCGCCGAGGTGCTCGGATCGCGGATGATCGCCGATCCGCTCACCGTGCTGCAGTGCTGCCCCACCTCGGACGGGGCGGCCGCCGCCGTGCTCGGCCCGGCCGGCCCGGAGCCGGCGGTCACCGTCCGCGGGCTCGCGCTGCGCAGCGGTGCCCCCTGGGACGACCGGTCGCCGCACGTGTGGGGACACGACATCGTCCGGGACACCGCCGCCGACGCGCTCGGCGCGGCCGGTCTGGACTCGGTGCACGATCTCGACGTCGTCGAGGTGCACGACGCGTTCACCATCGGCGAGGTCGTCACCACCGAGGCGCTCGGCATCGCCGCACCCGGCGAGGGCGGCCGGCTGGCCGCCGAGGGTGGCACCGCGCTCGGCGGGTCGCTGCCGGTGAACCCGTCCGGCGGGCTGCTCTCCCGGGGGCACCCGCTGGGCGCGACCGGGCTGGCCCAGGTCGCCGAGATCGTGTGGCAGCTGCGCGGCCGGGCGAACGGCCGCCAGGTCGACGGCGCCCGCCTCGGCCTCGTCGAGACCATGGGCGGCGGGGTGTCCGTGCTGGACGGGAACGCCTGCGCCGTCGCCGTTCTGGAGGCACCGTGACCCCGACCGCCACCGACGTCGCCGACGCCGATCTGCTCTCCCCCGAGGCGGTCGCCGATCCGTACCCGCTGCTCGCCGCGATGCGCGAGCACGACCCGGTGCACTGGAGCGAGCGCTTCCGGTCGTGGTTCGTCACCCGCTTCGACGACGTCAGCACCGCGCTGCGCGATCCCCGGTTCTCCTCCGACCGGATCACCCCCTACCGGCGGGCGAAGCTGGAGGGCCCGGACGCCGATCCGGCGCTGCGGGCCGCGTTCGGCGTGCTGGGCGAGTGGATGGTGTTCAAGGACCCGCCCGACCACACCCGGCTGCGCAGGCTGCTCAGCCGCAGCTTCACCCCGCGCGCGGTCGGCCGGATCGCCCCGCGGATCACCGAGCTGGTCGACGAGCTGCTCGACGCGGCGCCACCCGGCCGGATCGACGTGGTCCGTGACCTCGCCTACCCGCTCACCGCGTCGGTGATCGCCGAGATGCTCGGGGTCCCGCGGGCCGACCAGGAACGCTTCAAGGAGTGGTCGGACCGGATCACCGGCCTGGTGTTCGGCGGCCTCTCCGACACCGACCGGCACCGCAGCGGCGCCGAGGGCATGGGTGAGCTCACCGGGTACCTGACCGAGCTGGTCGCCCGCCGCGAGCGCGAGCCGGCCGACGACCTGCTGTCCGGGCTGATCACCGCGCGGGACGAGCAGGACGCGCTGACCCACGACGAGGTGATCGCGACCGGCGTGCTGCTGCTGTTCGCCGGGCACGAGACCACCACCAACCTGATCGGCTGCGGGGTGCGGGCGATGCTCGCCCATCCCGGCCAGGCGGCCCGGATGGCCGCCGACCCGGCGCTGGTGAACGGGGCCGTCGAGGAGATGCTGAGGTTCGACGGCCCGGCCAAGACCGTCGTGCGGCTGATGGCCGACGACGTCGAGCTGCGCGGCCGGGTGCTGCGCCGCGGGCAGCGGGTCTTCCTCAGCCCGTCGGCGGCGAACCGGGACCCGGCGGCGTTCGACGACCCGGACACCTTCGACATCACCCGGCGGCAGGGCCGCCAGCTCGGCTTCGGGGTCGGGATGCACTACTGCCTGGGCGCCCCGCTGGCCCGGCTGGAGACGGCGATCGCGGTGCCGCGGATCCTGGAGCGGCTGCCGGGCGCGGTCCCGGCGGGCGAGCCGCACTGGGCGCCGGTGCTGCTCTCCCGCGGCATGGAACGCTTCCCACTGCTGGCCGGTGGGGCCGGCGGGGCCGGCGCCGGATGAGCGCGCCGGCCGGTGATCCGGGCGCCCGGTTCCGGCTCGACGGGCGCACCGCCGTCGTCACCGGGGCCTCGGCCGGGCTCGGGGCGCACTTCGCGGTGCTGCTGGCCCGGGCCGGAGCCGATCTCGTGCTCGGCGCCCGCCGGGTCGCCGAGCTGGAGGCGGTCGCCGACGCGGTGCGCGGTCTCGGACGGCGCTGCGTCGCCGTGCGCACCGACATCGCCCGGGTCGAGGACTGCCGGGCGCTGGTCGCGGCCGCCGTCGAGCTGGGCGGGCCCGACGTGCTGGTGAACAACGCGGGCACCGGCTACGCCGCCCGCGCCGAGGACGACGACCCGGAGCGCGCCGCCCGGCTGCTGGAGACCAACCTGCTCGGCACGCTGCGGATGTGCCAGGCGGCCGGCCGGGCGATGATCGACGCCGGGCGCGGCGGCTCCATCGTCAACATCTCCTCGGCGCTCGGGCTGAGCACCGGCACGGTGCCGCAGGCCGCGTACTCGGCGTCCAAGGCCGGCCTGCTCGGGCTGACCCGCGATCTCGCCCAGCAGTGGTCCGGACGGCACCGGATCCGGGTGAACACCCTCGCACCCGGGTACGTATCAACCGACCTGACGGCGCCGCTGCTGCACGACGAGGGCGCGCACGCCCGCGCGCTCACCCGGATCCGGATGGGCCGGATCGGCGAGCCGGACGAGCTGGACGGGCCGCTGCTGCTGCTCGCCTCCGACGCCGGCTCGTACATCACCGGGAGCACCCTGTGCGTCGACGGCGGCTGGGCCATGCACTGACCGGGCACCGGGCAGCGGCGCCACACCGGACGTGGAGGAGAACGGAGGGAACCGATGCCCCGCAAGAACCGGTGGGCCGATCTCGTCGCCGCGGCGGGTGAGGAGTTCCGCGAGCACGGCTACGACAACGCCACCCTCGAGGGCATCGGCGCGCGGGTGGGCATCCTGAAGGGCAGCGTCTACAACTACGTCGGGAGCAAGGAGGAGCTGCTGCTCGCCGTCGTCGAGGGGCCGGCCCGCGCCCTGCTCGACGAGCTGGAGCTGCTGAGCCGGGACCACACGAGCAGCGTCGCGGTGCGGCTGCGCGAGCTGATCCGGATCCAGGTCCGGGTGTTCGCCGACCACTACCCGGCCGCGTTCGTCTACCTGCAGCACGTCGGCCGGGCCCGCACACCCGCCTTCGCCTTCTTCGACGACATGGACCGGCGCTACACCGCGGCCGTCGAGACGCTGCTCGCCGAGGGCGCCCGCACCGGCGAGCTGTCACTGCCGGCCAGCCCGCGGATCGCCACCCGCGCCGTCGTCGGCATGCTCGACTGGATGCAGCACTGGTTCACCCCGCGCGGCGCCGACGCCGACCGGGAGCTGGCCGACCAGCTGTTCGCGATGGTGCTGGGCGGGCTGCTGGCCGGTGGCGGGGTGCGCGGGCTGTCCGGTGCGCTGCCGTCCACCTCGACCGGCCCGGCCGCGGCACCGGCACCGGCCCGGCGGCCGCGCGGGGGCTGACCGCCCGGCCGGGTCAGCGGGTGACGTCGGTGAGCGCGGTGTCCAGGATCTCCAGGCCGCGCCCGATCTCGGCCTCGGTCGCGGTGAGCGGCGGCGCGATCCGGAACGTGCCGCCCATCCCGGGCAGCTGCACGATGTTCATGTGCAGGCCCAGCTCGGCGCAGCGGCGGGTGACGGCGGCCCCGAGCGCGTCGGCGCTCTGCGCGCCGGTCCCCTGCGCGTCGGTCCCGTGCGGCCCGACCAGCTCCAGCCCGACCAGCAGGCCGCGGCCGCGGACGTCGCCGATCACCGGATGCCGGTCGGCCAGCTCGCGCAACCCGCCCTGCAGCTGCGCGCCCAGCTCGCGGGCCCGCTCGTCGAGCCGGTCCCGGACCAGCACGTCGAGCACGGTGTTGCCGACCGCGGCCGGCAGCGGGTCGTTGACGTGCGTGGTGAGGAACAGGAAGCCGCGGTCGTGCGCCTCCTGCTCGATCTCGGCGCTGGTCAGCACGGCGGCCAGCGGCAGTCCCGCGCCGAGCGTCTTGGACAGCGTCAGGATGTCCGGGACGACGCCGTCGCGCTCGTGCGCGTACCAGTCGCCGGTCCGGCACAGGCCGGTCTGGGCCTCGTCGAGGATCAGCAGCATCCCCCGCTCCCGGCACTTGTCGCGCAGCGCCGCCAGGTAGCCGGGCGGGAGATCGACCACGCCGCCGGAGCTGAGGATCGGCTCGACGAGGCAGGCCGCGAGGCTGCCCGACGACTGGGCGTCGATCAGGTCGAAGCCGAGATCGAGCTGGCGGCGCCAGTCCAGGTTCCCGTCGGCGTCGACGATCGAGGGCCGGAACCGGTCCGGCACCGGCAGCGCGAAGTTGCCCGGCGCGGCGGGCCCGTAGCCGGACCGGCCCGCGACGTAGGTGGCGCCCGCGGCGCCCTGGGTCATGCCGTGCCAGGACCGGGCGAACGAGACGATCTCGTGCTTCCCGGTGACCAGCTTCGCCATCCGCAGCGCCGCCTCGTTCGACTCGGCGCCGGTCGTCAGCAGCATCGCCCGGTCCAGCGGATCGGCGAGGGTCCCGGCGAGCCGCCGGGCGAGATCGAGCACCGGCCGGGACAGCATCCCGCTGTAGAGGTGGTCGAGCCGGCCGACCTGGTCGCGGATCACCTCGACGATCGCCGGGTGCGAGTGGCCGAGGATCGCGCTCATCTGCCCGGAGGTGAAGTCGAGCAGCTCGCGGCCGTCCTCGGTGAAGATCGAGGTGCCCTTCGCGCGGTCGACGACGCCGTGCGTGAAACCGCCGGCGTAACGGATGAGATGGCTGGTGGCGTCCGGCATGCGGTCGAGGCTAGGAACCACCGGCGTGCACGTCCATCACACGATTCCGACGCTGCTGTTCGGTTCCGGCGCACAGGCGGCACACTGCCGGGATGCTGAACCCCTGGCGGCTGCGGATGCTCGCGCTGCTCGACAGCCTGGGCACCGTCCGCGCGGTCGCCGAGACGCTGCACCTGAGCCCGTCGACGGTGTCCCAGCAGCTCGCCGTGCTGGAGACCGAGACCCGCAGCACGCTGCTGGAGCGGTCCGGGCGCCGGGTCCGGCTGACCCGCACCGGGATCGCGCTGGCCCGGCGCGGACGGGAGATCCTGGACCGGATGGCCGAGGCCGAGGCGGAGCTGCGCGCGCTGAACGACGAGCCGATCGGCACCGTGCGGCTCGGCGTGTTCCAGAGCGCGATCCATCCGCTCGCCGTCCCGGCCGCCGCCCGGCTCACCGGGTCGCATCCGCACCTGCACGTCGAGCTGGTCGAGGCCGAGCCGCACGAGAGCGGGCCGGCGCTGCGCACCGGCGAGCTGGACGTCGTCGTCACCACCACCGACTTCGTCGAGTTCCCGTGGAGCCCGGACCTGGAGATCGTGCCGCTCGGGGTGGACCCGGTCGTGCTGGTGCTGCCGGCCCGCCACTCGCTGGCCCGGCGCCGGGTGGTCGATCTCGCCGCCTGCGCCGGCGAGCTGTGGGCCTGCGACCGGCCGGGCTCCTACATGGACGAGCTGACCCGGCGGCTGTGCCGGGAGTCCGGCTTCGAGCCGCAGGTGGCCTGCCGGTTCGGCAACTACCTGCTGACCCTGCAGCACGTCGAGGCGGGCCGCTCGGTGGCCCTGCTGCCGGCGCTCGCGGTGACGGCGGGCCACGGCGTCGTCACCCGGGAGCTGACCACGCCGGTGCAGCGCAACGTGGCGATCGTGCGCCGCCGCGGGACCGCGCTGCGGGCGGCGGTGGACGCGGTCGTCGAGGCGCTGCTCGATCATCCCGACATCCCGGCGCTGGCCGCCCCCGGGCCGCACCGCTGAGCGGTCAGGCCGGCGATCGCACCGCGCGCAGCCGCGCGGCGAACCGCTCGCCCATCTGCAGGTGGGTGGCGGCGTCCGGGTGCAGGTCGTCGGGCAGCGGGTGCGCGACGGCGTCGTCCGGGCCGTAGAGCGACAGCCCGTCGACGTGGTGCAGGTCCGGGTCGTCGGCGCTGCGCTCGGCGACGATCCGGGCCAGCTGTTCGCGCACCACGCGCAGGGTGAGCTTCCCGGCGGCGACCTCGGCCGGGTCGCCGGTCGCGACGAACCGCAGCTCGCCGCGGGCGAGCGCGGCCGGGTCGAACGCACCCGGCCCCGGCGTGTCCTCGTGGATCGGGCAGTGCACCGGCGAGACCACGACCAGCGGGGTGTCCGGGTGCCCGTCCCGGATCGTGTCGAGGAACCCGTGCACGGCGGGGCCGAACGCGCGCAGCCGCATCAGGTCGGCGTTCACCAGGTTGATCCCGATCTTGATGCTGATCAGGTCGGCCGGGGTGTCCCGGATCGTGCGGGCGGTGAACGGGTCCAGCAGCGCGCTGCCGCCGAAGCCCAGGTTGACCAGGTCGAGACCGGCCGCGGTGGCGGCGACCGCGGGCCAGGTGCCCAGCGGGTGGTCGGCGCCGGAACCGTGGCTGATCGAGCTGCCGTGGTGCAGCCATCGCGGGCGCCGGCCCGGGGCGGGATCCAGCGCGGCGTCCGCCCGCAGCCCGGCGATCTCGACGGTCTCGTTGTGCGGCAGCCAGATCTCCACCAGCTTGCGGCCGGCGGGGAGATCGTCGAACACGATCGTCGCGGGCTCGGCGGTGCTGGTCTCCCGGGTGCCGGTGGCGGGATCGACGGTGACCGTGATGGCGGTGTCCGGGATCGACCGGGCGACCGGGCGGCCGTCGACGACCAGCTCGAACACCCCGGGCGGCCGCGCGGGCAGCCCGCGGAACCCGAACCGGGTCGTGAGCACCGTCAGCTCGACGCTGCGCGCCCCGGTCTCCGCGACCAGCCGGACGCCCGACGGCTGGGCCTCGGCCATCGCCAGCTGCGGATCGCCGCCCCGGGCCAGGGCCGCCGCCGGCAGCCGGTGCGGCCGGATCCCGACCGGGGTCCGCTCCAGCTCCAGCGCACCGTGCACCAGCTCCGCGGTGACGGGGGTGCCGACCGGTCGCGCGGTACCGCGCATGCTCCTACCTCCCACGGGACGGCGCCCCCGTCCGGGCGCGCTCGGCTCCGAGCACACACCGTGCCGCAGCGGCACGGTCAACCGGGCCGGCGGGTGCTCCGGATCACCGGCCGGAGCGGCCGCCGGGAGGTCAGCCGGACAGGTCGGTGCCCACGACCCGCCGCGGCCGCAGGGTGACGATCGAGCGGGTCTCCCCGGGCCGGTCGTTGGCCCGGAAGTCCTGCCCGTACTTCGCGCCGGCGCGGGCGCAGAAGGCGAAGTCCGGGTCCGGGGCGAACTCGACGTCGGCCCGCACCTCCAGGGTCCGCCCCGGGTTCTGCGGGTCGACGACGAACAGCGTCGCGTGCGGGTCGCGGCGCATGTTGCGGGTCTTCTGCCGGGTGTCGTTGAGCGAGATCTTGATCAGGTCGTCGTCCTCGTCGTGCAGGAACGCGACGGCGGTGAGCTGCGGGCATCCGCTCGCACCGTTGGTCGCCAGGGTGGCGAACGGGGCGGCGAGCAGATCGCGGAAGCCGTCGGGGACGGTGCGGCCGTCGTTCGCGGTGCCGGTCGTGGTCATGGTTCCTCCGGTGCGGTTCGGGCGGTGTGCGTGGGGTTCGGCTCCGGCCGGACGGCCCGGCCGACCGCGTCGGCGATCCGGGTCAGCTGCCGGACCTGGGCCGGGGTGAGCCGGTCGAAGACCAGCCCGCGGACGTGCTCGACGTGACCGGGCGCGCTGCGCTCGACGACGGCGCGGCCCTGCGCGGTCAGCACGGCGAGGGTGTAGCGGCCGTCCGACGGGTCGGGTGTGCGGGTGAGCCAGCCGCGCTGCTCGAACCGGTCGAGCACCTTGGACACCCGGGGCAGCGCACCGTTCGCGAGCACGGCGAGATCGCTGATCCGGGCCCGGTCCCCCGGGCTCATCGACAGCTGGGCGAGCAGCGCGTACTCGAAGTGCGCGAGCCCCGCGTCCCGGCGCAGCTGCGCGTCGAGCGCGGGCGGGAGCCACATGATGACCCCGAGCAGGGCCCGCCACGCCTGCATCTCCTCGGCGGAGAGCCAGCGCGGCGGTTCCTCGGTCACCACCGGCACACTACGCCCGCGATGACTTGCCGTGGCAAGTGATCGACAGGAGTGTGATCAGCAGAACGCGCGCTCGTACCAGGCCAGGAACGCCTCGACCGAGGACTCGACGACCGGGGACAGCGGCCCCGGCCGGTAGCCGCGGGAGGCGATCCCGGCATACGCCTGCTCGCACAGCGCCCAGTCCTGCTCGGAGGTGGCGCGCCAGACCGCGGTGAGGGCGTCCACGTCGACGGCACCGGCGTCGGCGCGCACCAGGAAGCACAGCTCGACGTCGGTCGTGCCGGCGTCGACCGGGGTGAGCCGGGTGGTCACCGCGTAGTCGCTGTTGGCGTGCGCCCACATGTCGGGCAGCCCGACCACGCGCAGGCTGCCGGCGTCGGCCTCGCCGAGCCGGCCGAGGAACGGCGCCACCGGGCGGCCGTCCAGCGACTCGGTGACGAACCCGTCGCGCAGCGGCAGCCGGGCGACCCGGTACCAGGCGCCGTCCGGGAAGCTGACCTCCGCCGAGGGGAGCCCGCGCCGGGCCCAGCGGGCGTGCGCCCGCGCGCGGGCGGCGTCGTAGCGCGGGTTGGTGCGGAGGTCGCCGTTCACCCCGAGATCGAAGTTCGACAGCGTGAACTCGGGATGGCTGCCCGCGCAGTGGTAGCACTCCCGGTTGTTCTCCACCAGCGTCTTCCAGTTGGCGGCGACCCGGTAGTGCAGCCGGGTCTCGATCCGGGCGTCGGCGAGCCGGTGCGGTGCGAGCTGCGGGCCCAGCGCGGCGGCGAACCCGGAGATGTCCGGCGGCTCGTCGGCCGGGCAGACGAACACCAGCCCCTCGATCTCGGCGACGGCGACCGGGGCGAGCCGGTGCCCGGCGACCCCGAAGCCCTCCCCCATCAGCCGGGCCGAGCGCAGCGAGCCGTCGGTGCGGTAGACCCACTGGTGGTACGGGCAGACGAAGGCGCGCACGCAGCCGCGGTCGGCGGTGGTGAGCCGGGACCCGCGGTGCGCGCAGACGTCGTGGTGGGCGTGCAGGGCGCCGTCGTCGCCGCGGACCACGATCACCCGGTCCCGGCCGACGTCGCGGGTGAGGTAGTCGCCGGGGCCGGCCAGCTCGCAGGTGTGCCCGGCGAACAGCCAGCCGCCGGCCCAGACCCGCTCCAGGTCGGCGTCGAACACGTCCGGGTCGGTGTAGGCGGCCTGCGGCAGCGACCAGCCGGGCCGCCGGAGCGGGACGGTGGTGACGGTGGCGGACCGAGCCGGGCCGGACCGGGCTGGGCCGGAGAGCGCTGTGTCAGACATGGAACGACCTCGGGAAGGCGGGATCGGTGAGCGCCGGGCGGTCGGGCGCGAACGCCCCGACCGGGTAGCTGGTGCGGCCGGAGAGTGCGAGCTCGGCCAGGATCCGGCCGAGCAGCGAGGCGAACTTGAACGCGTGCCCGGCGCCGACCGCGACGCTGA
The DNA here is from genome assembly GCF_039526905.1 of Pseudonocardia kongjuensis. Lineage (NCBI taxonomy): Bacteria > Bacillati > Actinomycetota > Actinomycetes > Pseudonocardiales > Pseudonocardiaceae > Pseudonocardia > Pseudonocardia kongjuensis. The sequence continues at coordinate 526,079 of NZ_BAAAJK010000001.1, forward strand.
CCCGCGGCGCGCCCGGCACCGGACCGAGGACGAGGTGCTGATCCGGCGGGATCGTGTAGAGGCAGGTCTTCGTGTACAGCTCGGGCCCCAGCATGCCGGGCACGTGCTCGACCAGGAACTCCTCCTGCCGCTTGCGGCGCAACGGGTCCGGTTCGAAGGTCCGGGAGTCGGCGGTGACCTCGGGGCCGCCCATGTGCTGGCCGAGCTTGGTGGCGACCTCGCCGTACACGCCGAAGCCGTAGTAGTTCTCGGCGCCGTGCCACATGAACACCGGGAACCGCCCGGGTGCGAAGTCGAGCAGGTTCGGGGTGGCGTAGTAGGTGACCTGCTCCTGGGTGACGGTCAGCGGGAGGGCCGGGACCAGGCCGTCGAGCACCTCGTTGGTGCGCGCGTCGGCGGCGACGACGACGTGCTCGGCCCGGTAGATCTCGTCGTCGGTGACGACCTCGACGTACCGGCCCGCGTCGTGCAGCGCCCGGACCGGGCTGTTCTCCCGGACCTGCGCGCCGTACCCGCGGGCCAGCGCGATGTGCGTGGCGTTCGCCCGGCGGGCGTCGAGGATGCCGGACCGCCGCTGGTACAGCGCCCGCTCGGTGCCGTGCAGCCGGAACTGGGGCCAGCGCGCGGTGAGCGCGTCCGCGTCGAGCAGCTCGACGTCGACGCCGTGCCGGGCGGCGACCGCGGCGTAGCCGTCGATGTCGCGTCCGGCGGTGTCGAGCCCGCGGCGGGACTGCACGTCCTCGATCACCAGCCCGCCGGTCTCGGTCACCAGGGTCTGGCCGGACAGGCTCTCGATCTGCCGCCAGGTGCGGTAGGCGTGCGGGGCGAGCGCGGCGTAGACGTCCTGGTGCTGGGCGAGCCGGATGATCCGGCTGTGGTCCTGGCTCGCGCCGTGGTCGTGGCCGAGGGTGTGCCGTTCCAGCCCGAGCACGCGGGAGTACGGCGCGGCGGCGCGGGCGAGCCAGAACAGCGCGGCGGAGCCGATGCCGCCGCACCCGACGACGACGAAGGGATGGTCGGTGTTCACTGTGGATCTCCCGGGGGTAGGTGCGCCCCCACCCTGACCCGGCCGGCGCCGCCGTGGGGCCGATCCGCGATCGGGCGTCCCGATGCTGGGATAAGGAGAACCTTATGATTCGACGATGGACGTCGAGCTGCGTCAGCTGCGGGTGTTCCTGACGGTCGCCGCGGAGCTGCACTTCAGCCGGGCCGCGGCCCGGCTGCACGTCAGCCAGCCCGCGCTGAGCCAGCAGATCCGGACCCTGGAGCGGGCCGTCGGGGCGACCCTGTTCGACCGCACCAGCCGGGCGACCGAGCTGACCCCGGCCGGGCGGGTGCTGCTCGACGCCGCACCGCGGGTGCTGTTCGAGGCCGAGCGCGCCGGGGTGCGGGTCCGGCAGGCGGCGGAGGGCGCCAGCGGGCTGCTCGTCGTCGGCTCGGTCGGGACCGCACTCGCCTCGATCGCACCGCGGATCCTGCGGACGGTCCGCGGCCGGTTCCCGGACCTGCGGATGGAGGTGTCCCAGCACGACACCGCCGCCCAGATGGTGATGCTCGCCGAGGAGCGGCTCGACGTCGGGCTGGTCCGCTCGGCGGCGCCGACGAACGCGGTGGTCGTCGAGGAGCTGGTCACCGAACCGCTGCTGGTCGTGCTGCCCGGCGACCATCCGCTGGCCCGGCACGACACGGTGGACGCCGGTGCGCTCGCCGACGAGCCGTTCGTGCTGTGGCCGCGGCCGCTGGGCGCCGAGTTCTTCGACATCATCACCGGCTACTGCCGCGACCACGGGTTCACCCCGCGGATCGTCGCCGAGGGCGCCGACATCGAGACCCAGCTCAGCCTGGTCGCGGCCGGGATCGGGGTGTCGCTGCAGCCGTCGTACTACGCCAACCTGCGGCCGCCGGGCGTCGCCTTCCGGCCGCTGTCCGGCGAGGTGCCCTCGGTCGCGCTGCAGGTGGCGTGGCGCCGGCGCAACCGCTCCCCCGCGGTCGGCCACTTCGTCGGCGCGGCCCGGGAGTGCGCGGGCACGGGATGACCCGGCCCGGGATGGCCCGGCCCGGGATGGCCCGGCCCGGGATGGCCCGGCCCGGGGTGACCCGGCCTGCGGCGCCGCTCAGGTCGTCCCGTCCGGCCGCTCCGGCCAGCCCGGGACGACGCCGAGCCGGTCGGCGACCCGGTCCGGGAACTGCGGCGGCCGTTTCTCCAGGAACGAGGAGACCCCCTCCCGGGCGTCCGCCCCGCGGCCGAGCTCGAGGATCGCGGCGGAGTCCAGCCGGTGCGCCTCCCACGGCGACGACGCCCCCAGCATCGACCACAGCAGCCTGCGGCTGAGCGCGACCGACACCGCGGAGGTGTTGTGCGCGATCTCGTCGGCGAGCGCCCGCGCGGTGCCGATCAGCTCGTCGTCCGGCACGACCCGCGAGACGAGACCGCCGGCGAGCGCCTCGGCGGCGTCGAACACCCGGCCGGTGGCGACCCACTCCATCGCCTGCGAGATGCCGACCACCCGGGGCAGGAACCAGCTCGACGCCGCCTCGGGCACCAGGCCGCGGCGGGCGAACACGAACCCGAAGCGCGCCGACGCGGCCGCGATCCGGACGTCGGCGGGCAGCATCATCGTCGCGCCGATGCCGACCGCCGGGCCGTTGACGGCCACGATCACCGGTTTCACCGACGCCGCGATCCGCAGCGAGACGACACCGCCCGCGTCCCGCGGGGCGCCGCCGACGGTGCCCAGGTCGCCGCGCTCGGCGGCCCGGGCCGCGTCGTCGGCGTCGAAGGAGCGCTCCCCGCGGCCCAGGTCGGCGCCCGCGCAGAAGCCGCGCCCGGCGCCGGTCAGGATCACCACCCGGACCGACTCGTCGGCGTCGGTGGCGTCGAACGCGGCGACCAGCTCGCGGGCCATCGTGCCGGTGAAGGCGTTGAGCCGGTCCGGGCGGTGCAGGGTGATCGTGGCCGTGCCGGAGCCGGAGCCGGTACCGGTCGGGAGGTCCAGCCGGATCTCGCTGTGGTCGCTCATCGCACCGTCCGCACGCCGCCGGACCGCGCACCCGCCCGATGGGCCATGCTGACCCGATGAGCACCGCCGAGGAGATCCACCCGGGTGCGCCCCGGCGCGGCGGCGGCCGGGAGGCGATCACGGCGGCCGCCCGGGAGAGCTTCGCCGAACGCGGGTACCACGGCACCTCGATCCGGGACATCGCCCGGCGGGCCGGGCTGTCGCTGTCCGCGCTCTACTACTGGCACCCCAGCAAGCAGCACCTGCTGGCCGCGCTGATGGAGGAGATCACCCACGACTACTTCGGGCGGTGCGACCGCGCGCTGCGCGGGATCGGCGACGATCCGGCGGAGCGGCTGAGCGCGCTGGTCCGGGTCACCGTGGAGTACCGGGTGAGCCGGCGGGTGGAGAGCAACATCGCCGCCCTGGAGTGGCGCAACCTGGAACCTGCGAACCGGGAGCGGCTGGCCGGGCTGCGCCGCGCCGCGACCCGGCTGTGGGCGGACATCATCGACGACGGCGTCGCCCGCGGGGTGTTCGGCTGCCCGCACCCGGACGACGCCCGACGGGCCGTCGTCGCCGCGTGCAACGCGATCGTGCAGTGGTACGAGCCGGGCGGCGGCATCACGCCGGCCGAGCTGGCGGAGCGCTACACCGGCATCGCGCTGCGGATCGTCGACCACCGCGGCTGAGCGGCCGCTCACGAGCCGACCGACATCGTGTCGAGCAGCTCGGCGAACTTCGCCCGGGCGGCCTCGCGCCGGGTCGGCACGTGCTCGGTGGGGACCTCGCGGGGCGGGTAGTCGCGCAGCACCCGCCGGGCGACCGTCACCTTGTGCACCTCGTCCGGGCCGTCGTAGATCCGGGCCGCCCTGGCGTGCCGGTACATCGACTCCAGCGGAAGGTCGGTGGTGTAGCCGAGCGAGCCGTGCGCCTGCACCGCCCGGTCGATCACGTTGTACAGCACGCCCGCGCCGTAGAACTTGATCATCGCGATGTCGGTCAGCGCGGCCGCCGTGCCGCCCCGGTCCATCTTCCAGGCCGCCTGCAGCGTCATCAGCCGGGCCGCGGTCATCTCGGCGGCCGAGGTGGCGATCCAGTCCTGCACCATCTGCTTCTCGGCGAGCACGGAGCCGTGCGCGTACCGGGAGACGGCCCGCTCGCAGAGCATGTCGAAGGCCCGCTGGGACTGGCCCAGCCAGCGCATGCAGTGGTGGATGCGGCCGGGCCCGAGCCGCTTCTGGGCGAGCAGGAAGCCGTCGCCCTCCGCCCCGATCAGGTTCTCGGCGGGCACCCACACGTCCCGGTAGTGGATCTCGGCGTGCCCGCCGGGGCGTCCGAAGTGCTCGTGCGGGTCGCCCATCGTCGGCACGTCCCGCAGGATCTGCACGCCCGGCGCGTCGGCGGGCACGACGAAGATCGACGCCCGGCGGCGCGGCGGCGCGTCCGGATCGGTGACGGCCATCAGGACGAGGATGTCGGCGACCGACCCGTTCGAGGTGAACCACTTGTGGCCGTTCACCCGGTAGCCGTCGCCGTCCCGCTCGGCCCGGGTGGTGAGCAGCGTCGGATCGGCCCCGGCGCCGGGCTCGGTCATCGAGAACGCGCTGCGCAGCGTGCCGTCGAGCAGCGGCTCCAGCCAGCGCCGCTTCTGCTCGGCGTTCGCGCCGACGGCGAGCAGCTCGGCGTTGCCCGAGTCGGGGGCGTTGTTGCCGAACACGGCGGGCGCGTACACGCAGCGGCCGAGGATCTCGTGCATCAGGCCGAGCCGGACCTGCGCGAAGCCGCCGCCGCCCAGCTCGGGCGGCAGGTGCGCGGCCCAGAGCCCGCGGGCCCGCACCTCCGCCTTGAGCGGCGCCGTCAGCCGGTCCAGCTCGGCGGGTTCCAGGTCGAGCGTCTCCAGCGGGATGATCTCGTCGCGGACGAACCCGCGCATCCACTCCAGCTTCTCCTCGAACTCCGGTTCGGTCGAGAAATCCCAGGCCATCGCCGTTCCCCTCGTCAGATTCCCGCGTCCCGCAGGGCGGACCGGGCGGACCGGCCCAGCTGCGTCACGTGCTCGGCGCGCGCCCGCGCCTCGATCAGGTGGCCGTCGTCGGCCATGTGGCCCGCCAGGTAGCGGGCCTGCACGCCGGCGCTGATGCAGGCCGCCCGCCAGCGGGCGAACGCCGTCCAGTACGGCAGGTCCGCGACGTCGCGGCCGGACCGGTCGGCGTAGCGGCGGACGAGCTCGGCGCGCCGCGGGAAGCCGGGCGCGGTGCTCGGGCCGGACGTGGTGGGCACCAGGTCCTCGCCCGGGTCCGGCCAGCCCGAGATCAGCCAGGCGAGATCGGCCATCGGGTCCCCGGTGGTGGCCAGCTCCCAGTCCAGCACGGCGCGCAGCGTGCCGTCCGGGCCGAACACCGCGTTGCCCGGCCGGTAGTCGCCGTGCACGATCCCGGCGCGCTGCGGCGGGACGTGTGCGAGCAGCAGGTCGTGCACCTCGTCGAGGAGCGCGAGATCGGCGGCGAGCCGGGGCAGCCGGTCCGCCGAGGCGTGCAGCTGGGCGTGCCAGCGCCGCAGCTGGCGCTGCAGGTAGCCGGTGCGGCGGACCAGGTCGCCGAGCCCGGTCCGGGCCGGGTCGAGCGCGTGCAGCTCGACCAGCACGTCGACGGTCTGCTCGCCGGCCCGGGCGCAGGCGGCGGGGCCGAGCGCGATCCCGGCGGCGGCGTCGGCGGGCACCGTGCCCTCGACGAACTCCATGACGTAGAACTCCGCACCGGTGACGCCCGGATCGGCGCAGAAGGCGACCGGCCGCGGGACCGGCACCGGGGTCGGTTCCAGCGCGGTCAGGAACCGCCACTCGCGCGCCATGTCGTGCGCGGTGGACAGCACCCCGCCGGTGGGCGGGCGGCGCAGCGCGTACCCGGTGCCCGCGGCGTCGGTGACCCGGAAGGTCAGGTTGGAGCGGCCGCCGGCGACCAGCTCGAACCGGACCGGACCGACCAGCGCGTCGACGGTGCCGGTGAGCCAGCGGGCGACCCGCTCCGGATCGAGCCCGGCCACCCGGTCGGGTTCGCTGCCCATCACCCGTCCTCACGTCAGCGCTGAACGATCGTTAAGGCAGCATGGCACCCGGGCGGTGGACGGGGAAAGGGTGCGCCGACCCGGGAGCCGGTGTCACCGGCCCGGACCGGCTGCCGGGCTCATGACCAGTCCGGCCCGCCGTCGAGGTCGGGCCGGTCGCCGCGGTCGACCGCGAGCTTGTCCAGGTCCCCCACGTGCTCCGGGCACACGTCGATGTCCGCGTGGTGCTGCCAGCCGTGTTCGCTGCAGCGGGCGCGGAGCACCGGATCGAAGCCGCCGGTGGCGACCGTGACGTCGCGGGTGACCGGTGGCGTCCAGCAACCCTGGACGTCGCAGTACACCCACCCCTGGGTGACGATCATCCGATTCCACTCCTCCCGATCGGGTCCGGTCCCGGATCCGCCGGGCCGGCGGATCGTGGCCGGTGCCGCCGGTGGACGGCTGCGGCCGGGCCGGGACGCACATCGGGCAGCGGGAAGGGGGCGACGGTGCCCGGCGAACCCCCGGAGCCGAGGTGCGGGTTGGTGATTAATCGATTAATCTGAGGCTAGGAGGTCGGCGAGGGGCCCGTCAACCCGATCCGACAAAGACACAAGAAAATTGATACATGGGCGAGGAGGAGGACCGGGAGATGGCGCGCAGAGCCGTCCAGCTGAGCGACGTCGCGCAGCGGGCCGGGGTGTCGGTGGCCGCCGCGTCGTACGCGCTGTCCGGGCGCGGCCGGGTCTCGGCGGAGACCAGGGCGCGGGTGCTGCGGGTCGCCGAGGAGCTCGGCTACCGGGTCAACGCGACCGCGCGCAACCTGCGGCGGCGCCGGCACGGCGTGCTCGGCGTGCACCTGCCGCACCGGGCGACCAGCCACGAGTTCTACATGGAGTTCGTGTTCGGGGCGGTCGAGTCGTGCGACGAGGCCGGGATGTCGGTGCTGCTGCTCGGCGAGCACGGCGCCCGCGACGTCGGCCTGGACGCCGCCGTCGTGCTCGACGTGACCGCGGACGACGCCGTCGCGCGCGACCTGCTGACCGGCGGGGCGCCCGTCGTCGCGGCCGAGGAGGTCCCGGACGGGCTCCCCCGGCCCGCCGTGACGGTCGCCGTGGACCACGCCCGGCACGCGACCGCGGTGCTGGACGCACTGGCCGCGCGCGGGCACCGCCGGATCGCGCTGCTCGCCCCCGGTTCGGACGCCGGCTGGGCCCGCGCCCTGCAGCGCGCCTACCGCGACTGGTCCGCCCGGCTCGACCGGGAGCCGATCGTCACCGAGGTGCCGTTCACCGAGCACGAACGGGTGCAGGACCTGCTCGGCCCGCTGATGACCGCGCAGCCGGACGTGCTGCTGGTCGGCACGGACAGCACCGCCGGCTCGGTCGCGACCTGGCTGCGCGAGCACGGCCACCACGACACGGCCGTCGCCGCCTACATCCGCTCCTCGGTCACCGACGCGCTGGGCGCCGAGGTGCTCGCGCTCGACCTGCGGCCACGCGAGTTCGGCCGGGAGTGCGCCCGGCGCGCGCTCGGGCTGATCGGCCAGGAGCCGCCCGCCGAGCCGGTGACCGTCGAGTTCACCGGGCCGCGCCTGACCGGGACCGCCGCCCGCCCGGCCGACGGCCGCTGACCGGCGCCGCGCGCCGCACCGAGCCACATCGGGCGCCGGTCCGGCCGAGCGCGGGAGGTGCCCGGCCCGGCCGTGGGCTCGCCGCCGCCGGGCAGCGGCGGGGGCGCTCGATCGGCGCCGTCACCGCCCCCCGCGCAGCCCGGCCAGGAGCAGGGTGACCAGCGCACGCGGGTCGTAGCGGGGATCGCTCCCGGCGCCGATGCACAGGTTGCCGATGCCCCGCAGGAACGCGTAGGAGGCGACCGGGACGGCCACCCCGTCGGCCCGCGCCGCCGCGACGAGCAGCCGATCGCACACCGGTAGGAGCGCATCGAGGAACCAGGCGTGCAGCGCCTCGAACTCCTCGGCGTGCAGGGCCTCGGCCAGGCCGTGCTTGGTGACCAGCAGGTCGACGAAGCCGTCGATCCAGCGCGCGAGCGCGTCGTGCGGGTCGTGCGGGCCGGCCAGGAGTTCCTCGCCGGAGCGCGCACAGGCCTCGACCTGGTGCCGGTAGACGGCCTCGACCAGGTCCGCGCGGGTCGGGAAGCGCCGGTAGACGGTGCCGACCCCCACCCCGGCGCGCGCGGCGATGTCGCGGACCGGGGCCTCGACGCCGTGCTCGACGAACGCGGCCGCCGCGGCGGCGACCACCGACTCGGCGTTGCGCCGGGCGTCGGCCCGCTTCGGTACGACCTCTCCGGACACCTCGGACCTCCCTGTCATCGGGCACTCCCGTCGACCACCTTGCACAAACGGAACCGTGTTCCGTATGTTTGTGGAACGTTGTTCCGCCTACGACGGTACCGATCGTCGTCGCGGGACCGGATCGCCGCCCCGGCGGCACGGAGAGGACGAACCATGCAGTACCGCACGCTCGGAGCCACCGGCATGCCGGTCAGCGCGCTGGCGCTGGGCACGATGAACTTCGGACGGATCGGCCGGACCACCCGCGACGACGTCGACGCCATCGTGGGCGCAGCGCTGGACGCCGGGGTGAACCTGATCGACACCGCCGACGTCTACTCCGGCGGGGAGGCGGAGGAGATGCTGGGTGCGGCGCTCGCCGGGCGTCGTGACGACGTCGTGCTCAGCACCAAGGCCGGCCTCCCGATGGACCCGAGCGGGTCACGGCAGGGCGCGTCGCGGCGCTGGCTGGTCCGCGCCCTGGAGGACAGCCTGCGCCGGCTCGGGGTCGACCACGTCGACGTCCTCACGGTGCACCGCTGGGACCCGGCCACCAGCGACGAGGAGACGCTGTCGGCGCTGACCGACCTGCAGCGCGCCGGCAAGATCCGCTACTTCGGCTCGTCGACGTTCCCCGCGCACCGCATCGTGTCCGCGCAGTGGGCCGCCCGCGAGCACCGGCTCAGCCGCTACACCGTCGAGCAGGCCGGTTACTCCGTCCTGCAGCGCGGCGTCGAGCGCGACGTCCTGCCGGTCACCGAGCAGCACGGGATGGGTGTCACGGTCTGGAGCCCGCTCGCATCGGGCTGGCTGTCCGGGATGGTGCGCGAGGGCCGGGAGATCACCACCCACCGCTCGCAGTTCATGGCGGCCCGCTTCGATCTCTCCCTGCCGCACAACCGGGCCCGGATGGATGCCGTCGAGCGGCTCGTCCCGATCGCCGACGCCGCGGGCCTGACCATGATCCAGCTCGCGCTCGGCTTCGTCACCGCCCATCCCGCGGTGAGCTCCGCCCTCCTCGGCCCGCGCACCGTCGATCACCTGACCGGCCAGCTCGCCGCGGCCGACACGGTGCTGCCCACCGACGTGCTCGACGCGATCGACGAGGTGGTCGCGCCCGGAGTGGATCTCGCCGCGCACGAGAAGAACGACTCGCCGCCCGCCCTGCTCGACCCGTCGCTGCGGCGCCGGCGATGACCCCCGCCGTTCCCCGGCTCTCGGTCGGGATCATGACCCCACCGGTGCACGTCGACCATGCCGACATCGCGCGGGTGTGGGCCGACGCCGACGAGGTTCCCGAGATCGGGCACGCATGGCTCTACGACCACCTCATGCCCATCGGCGGGCCACCCGACGGGCCCGCCCTGGAGGGCTGGACGCTGCTCGCCGCGCTCGCCGCCCGGACCCGTCGGCTGCGGATCGGTGTCCTGGTCACCAGCAACCGGCTCCGGCCGCCTGCGATGCTCGCCAAGATCGCCACCACGGTGGACCTGATCTCCGGCGGGCGTCTGGATCTGGGCATCGGTGCGGGTTCGCGGGTCGGGCACCCGCTGGCCCGCCGCGAGTACGACGCCCACGGGCTGCCGTTCCACGACGCGGCCACCGCGGTCGAGGCGCTCGACGAGGCGTGCACCGTGCTGCGCAGGCTCTGGACCGAGACCGAACCGTTCGACTTCCACGGCCGGCACGTCCGGCTGACCGGCGCGTTCGGCAACCCGAAGCCGGTGCAGCGTCCGGGACCGCCGCTGCTGATCGGTGGCAGCTCGACCGCCACCCTGCGGGTGGTGGCCCGCCACGCCGACCTGTGGAACGTCCCGGCCGATCTGGACACCGCCGTCGCCCGTGGCCGGGTGCTGGACCGGATCTGTGCGCAGATCGGCCGCGACCCGGCCACGATCACCCGCTCGACGATGGTGGCGATCGACCCGGGCGACGCCCGGCGGACCCGGGACCGGCTCGCCCGCGCGCACGACGCCGGCTTCGCCCACCTCGTCCTGGGTCTGCCGACGCCCTACCCGCAGGGCATCGCGCGCTGGATCGGCGACGAGATCGTCGCCCCGCTCCGGGCCGCCGGACGCTGACGCCGGCCGGTGGTCACCGCCGGTTCAGCTGTGCTGCAACCGCACCCCGAGCAGGCCGAGCAGGTCGTCCCGGGCGGCCCGCAGTTCCGGGTCGTCGAGCCGGCGCGGCCGGTCCCGGGTCACCCGCAGGTCGGCGGCGAGCACGCCGCCGTCGAGCACCAGCACCCGGTCGGCCAGGGTCAGCGCCTCCTCCACGTCGTGCGTGATCATCAGCACCGCGGGCCGGTGCCGCTGCCACAGCCGGTCCACCAGCTGGTGCATGCTCACCCGGGTGAGCGCGTCCAGCGCCCCGAACGGCTCGTCGAGCAGCAGCAGCTCCGGGCGGCGGGCGAGCGCCCTGGCCAGCGACACCCGCTGGGCCTGGCCGCCGGACAGGGTCAGCGGCCAGGCGTCCTCCTTCTCCGACAGCTCGACCTCGGCCAGCGCGGCGCGGGCGACCCCGCGCAGGTCGGCGTCGGGCAGGTTGAAGGTGACGTTGCGCCACACCCGCAGCCACGGGAACAGCCGGGGCTCCTGGAAGGCGACGGCCAGCGAGTCCGGCCGGGCCAGTTCGTCGGCGGTGTAGCCGTCGTCCAGCCCGGCGAGGATCCGGAGCAGGGTGGACTTGCCGGTCCCGCTGCGACCGAGCAGCGCGACGAACTCGCCCTGCCCGATCGTCAGGTCGACGCCGTCGAGCACCGGCTGCGCGCCGAAGGAGCGGCGCAGCCCCCTGATCCGGACCGCACTCACGAACTGCCCCCGAGCACGTCGACGACGGCGGCGGAGACGTCGGCCGGCGGCTCGGCGAGGCCGGTCTCGGCGTAGAACTCGGCGATCGAGGTGAACTCGGCGAGCAGCGCCTGGTCGGCGGGCGCGATGGTGGCCGGCGGCACCGCGCGGATGACCTCGGCGACCTCCGGCGGCGCCCCGCCCTCGGCGGCCAGGTCGGCGATCCGGCTGTTGTCCGAGCTGGCCGCGTCGGACTCGCGGGCGAGCGCGTCGTAGGCGGCGCGCAGCAGCTCGGGATTGGCGTCGGCGAACGCCCGGGTGGTGACGTGCACGATCCGGTTCACCGAGCCGATGTCCCGGCCGCTGGCGACGACCTGGGCGCCGGGCACCGTCTGCGCGGTGGCGTAGAACTGGTCCCAGACCGCCCAGGCGTCGACGTGGCCCTGCGCGAAGGCGGTCGCGGCCTCGGTCGGCGGCAGGTACTGGATGTCCACCGTGGACGGATCGATGCCGTGCTCGCGCAGGGCGAGCAGCAGCAGGTACTCGCCGGTGCCGCCGCGGTTCACCGCGACCGTCCGGCCGACCAGGTCCTCGACGGTGGCGACCCCGTCCCGGCCGACGATCCCCTGGCCGAGACCGGAGTCCTGCTCGACCGCGAAGACCACCAGGTCGGACTGCTCGCCCAGGGCCGACAGGAACGAGGTGGAGCTCCCGGTGCCGATGTCGATGCTGCCCCCGCGCAGCGCCTCGGCGGTCGGGGCGAACGCCGGGAAGGCGGGTGCCCACTCGACCTCGCCGCCCGCCGCGCCGACCGTCTCCTCCATCGAGCCGGCGAGCCGGGTGAGGGTCAGGTAGTTCGGGTCCTGCAGCGGGCCGACCCGGACCGTCGAGGTGCCCTCGCCGCCGGCGGCGGCGTCCTGCGGGGCGGGCGAGCACCCGGCGGCGAGGAGCAGCGCCAGCGCCGCCCCCAGCACCCCCGGCAGCGTCCGCGCCCGCCGGGGGCCCGTCACGATCGTGCTGGTCATCAGACACTCACCTTCCAGCCCGCGTCGCGGGCCGATGTCCATGCCGAGGTCGCACCGGAGGCCGCGGAACCGGCCACCGGGAGGTGCGGGAGCACCAGCTCCCCGAATCTGTATGCCTCCTCCAGCAAGGGCATGCCGGAGACGATGAAGACGTCGATGCCGGCGTCCCGGTAGTCCTGGATCCGGGCCAGCACCTGCTCGACGCTGCCGACCACCGCGGTCCCCGGGCCGTGCCGGACCAGCCCGATGCCCGACCAGAGGTTCGGCGCGATCTCCAGTTCCCGCAGGTCGGCGGGCTTGCGGCCACCGTGCAGCGCCGACATCCGCTGCTGGCCGACCGAGTCGATGCCGGAGACGTAGTTCTGGGCGCCCTGGATGGCGGCGTCGTCCATGTGGTCGTAGAGGTCCTGGGCGGCGGCCCACGCCTGGGCCTCGGTCTCCCGGACGATCACGTAGAACCGGATCCCGAACCGGATCCGGTCGGCCCGGCCGTGCTCGGCGGCGAGCCGGCGGACGTCGCGGACCTTCTGCTCCGCCTGCTCCGGGGTCTCCCCCCACGACAGGTAGGTGTCCACGTGCTTGGCGGCGACCCGGTGCGCCGCCTCGGAGGAGCCGCCGAACCACAGCGGCGGCCGCGGCCGCTGGTGCGGCGGGAGCGGCAGACCGGCGTCGACGACGTCGAGGTAGCGGCCCTTGAAGCTGACCCGCTCGCCCTCCAGCAGCCGGGTGAGCACGGTCAGGTACTCGTCGGTGTAGGCGTAGCGCTCGTCGTGCGGCAGGTGCACGCCGTTCTGCGCCATCAGGGTGGCGTCGCCGTTGACGATGTTGACGCGCAGCCGCCCCTGCGAGAACTGGTCGAAGGTAGTGATCATCTTCGCCAGCAGGGTGGGGCTGATCAGCGGCGGGTGGGCGGCGATCAGGTGCTGGAAGCGGTCGGTGAACGGGATCAGCGCGGAGCCCTGGACCCAGGCGTCGTGCGTCCCGGTCGCGAGCAGCGCGCCGGTGTAGCCGAGGTGGTCGACCGCGCGGGCGAGCTGCTGGAAGTACGGGTAGCTCAGGGCCCGGGCACCGTCGGCGCGCCACGGATAACGGCCGTCCGGACCGGTCAGGTACCAGAGGACTTCGATGTCGTCGCTCATGTCGGGGGTTCCTCTCAGCGGTGGGACGGCTGCGGCCGGGCGAACAGGCGGTCGTCGACGGTGCGGGTGACGTCGATCGGCCCGTCGATCAGCCGGAAGTCGGTGAACAGGGACGCGTGCCTGCGCTGCTCCTCGACGAAGCCGGCGTCCGGCGGGTGCACCCCCCAGGGACGCGCGGCGAGCGCGGGCAGCCACTGCGCGGCGGTGGAGCCGGCGAAGCCGTCGAGCAGCGCGGCGGCCTCCTCCGGATCGTCGGCGACGGCCCGGTCGGAGGTGATCAGCACGTCGAGCAGGGCGCGCAGGCCGTCCGGCTGCTCGTCGAAGACGCTGCGGGCGGCCCAGTAGACCGACCGGTTGGAGAACTCGGTGCCCGGCCGGGCGAGCACCCGGACCCCGACCTGCCCGGCGATCCGGGAGTACAGCGGATCGGTCATCACGATCGCGTCCAGCAGTCCCTCGACGAACGCGTCGGCGGCGGTGGCCGGGATGATCTCGGTGGCGAGCACGTCGTGCCAGGCCATCCCGGCGGCGGCGAGCTCGGAGACCAGGAACTGGGTGTGCCAGGAGATCGGCATCAACCCGACACCGCGCCCGGCGAGATCGCGGATCGACCGGTACGGCGAATCGGCGCGCACGCACAACCCGCCGTGCTCGGGGCGCGGCCCCGAGATCCCGAAGACGGCGACGTCGAGATCGTCGGCGGCGGCCAGCAGCGGCGGCGTCGCGCCGGTCCCGGCCGCGTTCAGGGCGCCGACCCGGAACAGCGGGATGGTCTGGGATCCGGCTCCGTACTCGAAGAACTCGACGTCGTGGCCGCGCAGTGCGTCGACGAGTGCGGGCCGGCGGAGCAGGATGGACAGCGAGAGGTTCTGCGGGTGGGTGCCGACGACGATCGTCATGGAGTGCTCCTTCGTCCGCCGGTCCGGCGGCTCGCGGTTCCCTGGGGTCCGGTGGTTCTCAACCGAGGTAGGCCTGACGCCAGGCGAGCAGCCGCCGCTCCAGCAACCGGACCGCGAAGTCGGTGGCCAGGCCGAGCAGCGCGTAGAGGCAGACGCAGACCAGCATCACGTCGGTCCGGACGAACTGGCGGGCCTGCGCCATCAGGAACCCGATCCCGGCGTCGGTGCCGACGGTCTCGGCGACGATCACCGCGATCCAGCCCAGTGCGAGCGCGGACCGCAGTCCGATCAGGATGGTCGGCAGCGCGGCCGGCAGCAGCACCGTGGTGGCGATCCGCCGCCCGGCGAGCCCGGAGATCCGGGCGACCTCGACCAGCTTGACGTCGACGTTGCGGATGCCGCCGTAGGTGTTGACGTACATCGGGACGGCCACGCCGAACGCCACCAGGATGATCTTCGGCTCCTCGCCGATGCCGAACCACAGCAGCAGCAGCGGCACCAGCGCGGTGAAGGGCACCGTCCGCAGCATCTGCATCGGCCGGTCGACGACGTCCTCGCCCAGCTTGGAGAACCCGGCCACGGCGCCGAGGCCGACGCCGAGCGCGATCCCGAGCGCGGCACCGACCAGCACCCGTCCGGCGGAGACCGCGACGGCGCCGGGCAATGACCCGTCGACGATCGACTCCCAGGCGGCGACGAGCACCCGGTCCGGGCCGGGCAGGGTGCGCGGATCGAGCAGGCCGGTGACCGCGGCCAGGTACCAGAGCAGCACGATCCCGGCCGTGGACGCCCAGCCGCGCAGCGCGCGCAGCCGGGTCCGGGCGGGCCGGGCGCCGGCCGGCGGGACCGGTGCGGGCGGGGCCGCGCCGGTGGTACCGGTGGTGGTGCGGGACGGCGTCGCGGACATGACGGGGTACCTCGATGGCAGACCGGGGTGCGATGGCACGCACGGGGGACCGCCCGGCGGTGGCCGGACGGAGTGGGGGCTCGGACGGGTTCCGGAGCGGGTCAGGCCCGCGACGGGATGCGCGGGGCCGGACCGGCCCCGCCGCGCCGGGGACATCGCGCGCCCGGCAGCGCAGGTCGGCACAGCGCGCCCGGCAGCGCAGGTCGACACAGCGCGCCCGACAGCGCAGGTCGACACAGCGCGCCCGACAGCGCAGGTCGACACAGCGCGCCCGACAGCACGGGCCGACACAGCGCGCCCGACAGCACGGGCCGACACAGCGCGCCCGACAGCACGGGCCGACACAGCGCGCCCGACAGCACGGGCCGACACAGCGCGCCCGACAGCACGGGCCGACACAGCGGGGTGCTGGTCATGGCTGCCCCCGCTCGGGTGCCGTGGTGGGCAGCGGCATGCCGTCGGTGGCGACGTCGGCCATGGTGGTCCCGTCGACGACCTCGTCGAGCACCTTGGCCAGCCGGCGCCAGGTCTCGACCAGCCTGCCCCCGCCGGGGGCGGTCACCAGCTCGTCCGGCACGGTCCCGGCGACGGTCGTGAGCGGGCCGTCGATGGCACGCAGCACCTGGCCGAGGGTGACCTCGTGGGCCGGCCGGGCCAGCCAGTACCCGCCGCCCGCACCCCGCCGGGACCGCACGATCCCGGCCCGGCGCAGGTCGCCGAGGATGTTGACCAGGAACTTCAGCGGGATGTCCTGGTTGCGGGCGATCACCGGGCACTTCAGCGCATCGGTGGTGCGGGCGAGCTCGACGACGGCGCGCACGGCGTAGTCGCTGCGGGCGGACACGTGCATCAGGCCGTTCCCGCCGGCGCGTGCCCGGCCGCACGCAGCGAGGCGGCGGTGGGGGCGACCGCCTCGGCGACGGTGATCGCCCGGTCGATGATCCCGTGTCGCAGGTAGCGGTCGGCGGCGTCCTGCTGCTCGGCGACGATCTCCGCGGTGACCGGCAGGACCTGCCAGCTCCGGTTGCGCAGCGTCGTGTCCCACGTCGTGGCGTCGGCGTCGCCGATACCGGCCGCGGCGAGCAGCGCGGCGGCGGCCGCCGGGTCGGCGGCGATGGCCCGGTCGGACTCGCGCAGCGCGGACAGCACGATGTCGACCGCGGCGGGCTCGCTCTCGACGAACCCGGTGGCGGCGTACCAGATCGACCGGTTGGAGGTGAGCGCGCCGGACTCCAGGACGTCGACCAGGTCCGCGCCGAGCGCCGACCGGACGGACTCCAGGTAGGGGTCGTTGCCGAGCCAGGCGTCGACCTCGCCGGCGAGGAACCGGTCCATCCCCTCGTCGACGAGCCCGTCGACGACGTCGAGGCCGCGGTAGGACAGGCCGACCTCGTCGAGTGCCCTGGCGAGCACGTCGGTGTGGAAGGAGCCGTCCATCAGGGCGACCGACCGGCCGGCGAGATCCGCGACGCCGGTGATCCCCGAGCCGCGCCGGGTGACGAGCACGCCGTGCCGGGGGCGCGGCGCCGACGCGGCCAGGTAGACCACCGGCAGCCGCTCGGCCTGCGCCAGGATCGGCGGGACCGAGCCGGAGCCGCCCAGGTCGATCGTGTCGTCACCGATCAGGTCGATGGTGCAGCGGCCGTC
This sequence comes from Pseudonocardia kongjuensis, assembly GCF_039526905.1. Classification (NCBI taxonomy): domain Bacteria; kingdom Bacillati; phylum Actinomycetota; class Actinomycetes; order Pseudonocardiales; family Pseudonocardiaceae; genus Pseudonocardia; species Pseudonocardia kongjuensis. The sequence continues at coordinate 542,825 of NZ_BAAAJK010000001.1, forward strand.
CTCGAACTCGACCCACTCGACGTCCCGGCCGATCGCGGCGAGCTGCCCGGGCAGGGTGTCGCGCAGCTTCAGCACGAGCAGGGACAGGTTGTAGGGGTGCACCCCGATCCGCACGGTCCGCCCGGAACCCATCACCCATCACCTCCCGCTGTTCGTCGGGACGGAAGCTACCTATTACCACCGACTTGGTCAACAAAGTGATGTACACGCGCTGACCAGCCACTTCACCGACGGCGAGGCTGTCCGGACGCCCATCCCGACGGTTGGTCGGCGGGGCGGGCGGCCGTCCGTACAACCGGCCCCCGATCCCGTCCGCGGGCTGGGACGGGGCACCTCGCGCACGCCGCCGCGGCACTCCTGTGAGCCGCACGACATCCGGCCACCGGCCGGCGCCTCACCCCTGCGGCGGCGACGGGACGACGAGCCCGCTCTCGTAGGCGTAGATGACCACCTGCGCGCGGTCGTGCGCCCCGATCTTGGTCATGATCCGGTTGACGTGCGTCTTCACCGTCAGCGGCGAGATCACCAGCTCCGCGGCCAGCTCCCGGTTGGACCGGCCCCGGGCGACCAGCTCCAACACCTCCCGCTCGCGCGCGGTGAGCGTCTCCAGCGGCGGGCCGGTGTGCCCGCCGGGTTCCTGGTCCGCGGCCCGGCTGACGGTCAGGTACTTCTCGATCAGCGCCCGGGTCGCCGCCGGTGAGAGCAGCGCCTCGCCGTCGTGGATCGCGCGGACCGCGCGCGGGATGTCCTCCGGCTCGGCGCCCTTGCCGATGAACCCGCTGGCGCCCGCCCGCAGCGCGGCGACCACGTAGCCGTCCTCCTCGAACGTGGTGAGCACCAGCACCCGGATGTCGGCGAACCGGTCGTCGGCGCACAGCGCGGCGGTCGTCCGGATGCCGTCGAGGCGGGGCATCCGGATGTCCATCAGCACCACGTCCGGCCTGGTCGCGGCGATCACCTCCAGCGCCTCGACGCCGTCGCCGGCCTCACCGACCACGGTCACCTCCGGGTCGGCGTCGAGCAGGCCGCGGATCGCGGACCGGATCAGCGGCTGGTCGTCGACGATCACGACGTCCGGCATCGGTTCCCCTCCCCCACCGCGGCCGGGACGGGCAGGTGCACGTCCAGCCGGAAGATCCCGTTGCGCTCCTCGGCGCTGACCCGGCCGCGGACCGACGCCGCCCGCTCCCGGATCCCGTTCAGACCGTACCCACCGGCCCCGGACCGGCCCGCCGGACCGGCGTCGGACACCGGATTGGTGACCAGCAGCCGCAGCGTGTCCCGGCCGGCCGCGACCAGCACGTGCGCCCGGGACTCGCTGCCGTGCTTGAGCACGTTGGTCAGCGCCTCCTGCAGCACCCGGTAGGCGACGACGTCGGTGGCCGGCGAGAGCGTCGGCGGGATCTCGCCGGTCCGCCGGACCGTCACCTCCAGCCCGGACACCGACAGCGACTCGACGAGCTCGGGCAGCTGGTGCAGGCCCGGGCGGGAGACCGGTGGCTGGTCGTCGTCGGCCCGCAGCACGGCGAGCAGGTCGCCGATGTCGCCCAGCACCCGGCGGGCCGCGGACCGGATGGTGGCCAGCGCGTCGGTCGCGGCGGGCGGCCCGCCGTGCAGGTTCGCCGAGGCGACGCCGGCGTTCAGGCTGATCACCGCGATCTGGTGGGCGACGACGTCGTGCAGGTCGCGGGCGATCCGCAGCCGTTCCTCGGTGACCCGGCGGACCGCCTCGATCTCCCGGGTCGCCTCGGCGTTCTCGGCGCGCGCGGTGATCGAGGCGATGTAGTCGCGGCGGCTGCGGGTGCTGTCCCCGAGCGCCGCGGCGAACCCGATCGTCACCGCGATCTGGATCGTCAGCGGCGGGTGCCCGGAGCCGATCGCGGCGACGAGCGTCGCCGGCACGACGACGGCCAGCACGGCGAGGTACGCGGCGACGGTGAACCGCCGCCCGTGGTGGTCGGCGCAGGCGAACATCGCGACGGCGAGCGCGAACACCGACAGCGGCGTGATCACCGCGGTGAACAGCGCGCCGACGAAGCACGCCGTGCAGGCGGCGAGCACCGCCACCGGGTACCGGCGGCGCAGCCAGAGCAGCACGGCCGGCAGCGCCTCCAGCGCCGGGCCCAGCGGGCTCACCTCGCCGAACCGGCCGGCCACCGGGGCGAACGCCGCGCCGAGCACCAGCAGGGTCACCGCCACGTCGGTGAGCCACACCGGGATCAGCCGACGCGGCGGTCCGATCACGGTCCCGGGCACCGGCCCATTGTCCACCCGGCGGGCGTCCGGGCCCTCCCCCGCCGGTTGTGCATCCGGGTACTGCGGTTGCGGTACACGGGAAGACACCCACGGGCCGATGCCCGGCGCGCACGTCTGCGGCGAGGCTGTGCCGACCAGCCACGGAAGAGAACGGACACCATGAACGAGGCCATACTGTCCGCGCGCAACGTGCGGAAGACCTACCGGAGCGCGGTCGGCGGCTCGGAGGCACTGCGCGGCGTCTCGATGGACGTCTACGAGGGCGAGAGCCTGGCCGTCGTCGGCCGCAGCGGTTCCGGCAAGTCCACCCTGATGCACCTGCTCGCGCTGCTGGACGAGCCGACCGACGGCACCATCCTGCTCGACCACCGCGACACCTGGGAGCTGCGCCGGTCGCGGCTGAACCGGGCGCGCAACAAGACGTTCGGCTTCGTCTTCCAGCAGTTCCTGCTCTCCCCCGACCAGACGGTGCTGGAGAACGTGATGCTGCCGCTGAAGATCGCCGGGCTGGCCCCGCGGGTCCGCCGGGAGCGCGCGATGGCGACCCTGGAGCAGCTGGAGCTCGCCGACAAGGCGTCCAGCCGGGCCACCGACCTGTCCGGCGGGCAGAAGCAGCGGGTGGCGATCGCCCGGGCGATCGTCGGGAACCCGCGGATCGTCTTCGCCGACGAACCCACCGGCAACCTCGACGGGCTGACCGGCGGCGTCGTCGAGGACCTGCTGTTCACGCTGAACCGGGAGCAGGGCATCGCGCTGGTGATCGTCACCCACGACGACAAGCTGGCCGCCCGCTGCGACCGCACGCTGCGGCTGCGCGAGGGCCGGATCGTCACCGACGAGGTGGCAGCGGCATGAGGACGCGCGATCTGGTCCGCACCGCGGCCGGCAGCCTGTTCCGGGCCCGGGCTCGGACCCTGCTGACCGTGCTGGCGATCTTCGTCGGCGCCTTCACCCTCACCCTGACCAACGGCGCCGGGACCGGCATCAACCGGTTCATCGACAGCACCGTGTCCTCGCTGGGGTCCAGCGAGGTGATGACGGTCGTCAAGCGGTCCGACGCCGACGTCGCCACCGAGACCGACGGGCCGCCGGTCTACGACCCGGACGCGGTCACCTCCGACCAGCCCGGCCCGCCGACCACGACGACCGTGATGACGCAGGCCGACATCGACACCCTCGCCGGCATCGACGGGGTCGAGGAGGCGGCGCCGATCCGGTCGCTGGCCGTCGACTTCATCCAGTACGGGTCCGGCACCCGCTACGCGACGGCCGCGTCGACCCTGCTCCCCGGGCAGACCCAGGAGCGCACCGAGGGCACCGCCCCGGACGGCACCGGCGACGCCCGCCAGCTCACCATCCCGCTCAGCTACGTCGATCCGCTCGGCTTCACCGACGCCGCGGACGCGATCGACAAGACCGTCACGCTCGGCCTCACCGACGGCGCCGGTGCCGAGCAGACCGTGCAGGGCACGATCGTCGGCGTCACCGAGGACACCCTCGCCGGGCCGGCCGCCCCGGGCGTGACGGTCAACGACGCACTGTCCGACGCGGTGTACGACCTGCAGCAGGTCGGCCTGCCCGCCGACCAGGTGGACCGGTGGTCCCAGGCCACCGTGCAGTACGCCGCGGACATCACCCCCGAGGAGCTCACCGCGCTGAAGGACCGGCTGGTCGACGCCGGGTTCGAGGGCCGGACGATCGAGGACCAGATCGGCGCCTTCACCTCGGTGATCGACACGATCGTGCTGGTGCTGAACGCGTTCGCCGGGATCGCACTCGTCGCCGCCGGGCTGGGCATCGTGAACACGCTGCTCATGTCGGTGCAGGAACGGACCCGCGAGATCGGGCTCATGCAGGCGATGGGGATGGGCCGCGCCCGGGTGTTCGCCCTGTTCAGCCTGGAGGCCGGGTTCCTCGGGCTGCTCGGCAGCATCCTCGGGGCGGTGATCGCGATCGTGGCCGGTACCGCGATCAGCGCGGCGCTCGCCGGGTCGCTGTTCGCCGACCTGCCCGGGTTCACGCTGATCGCCTTCGCCCCCGGCACCGTGTTCGCGGTGATCGCGGTGATCGTCGCCGTCGCGTTCCTCGCCGGGACGCTGCCCGCGCTGCGGGCCGCCCGGAAGGACCCGGTGGAGGCGCTGCGGCACGAGTGACGTGCCGGCGGACCAGGGCCTGCTCCCCCGACGGGTAGGCCCTGGTCCGCACGGTACCGACCGGCCGGAGGAGCGACGGCGAACCCGTCTCCCAAGTTTTGGGGATGTTTGCGACCCTCTCCCCGGTTTCGACGGTGCGTGTTGCTAACGCTGCGCTCCGCAATGGCGACCGACGGGTACCGATCAAGGGCGATGGCCCGGGAGGTACCCGAGAGATGTCGATCGACGAGCACCCGCTGGGCCGGACGGCCGTGTGCGGTACCTGCTCCCACCGCAACGAGCCGGACGACCGCTACTGCACGCGGTGCGGGAGCGCGGTGCACGAGCTTCTTGGCCGGCAGACCGGCGGTCCGGAGGGCCACCGGCCGGAGCAAGCACCGGTCGACGGCACCACCCGCTACCTGTGTGCGGCGGCGCACCTGGACGCGACCTACGCCGATGCGGCCATCGCGGAGCATCTGGTGGAGCGGACGCGCGCGATCGCGCCGGCTCCCGGGGTCGACTCGGCGACGGTGTTGCGCGACGCGGTCGCCGCCCGGGCCCGCCGCCGCCTGCGCGACGCCGTCCTGGTGGTCCTGCTGATCGCGATCTTCGTCGTCAGCCCACCGACCGGGATCGGCTGGATCGTGATCGGGATCGTCGCCGCGGCGCTCACCCCGCGGGAGCGCGACCGCTCCCGGTGGCGGATGATCGCGGCCGGGGTGCTGGCCGCCGTCGTGCTGTACCTACTGGTCACAGCGGGTGCCGCCTACCTGCTGATCACCGGCTTCGACGTCCTGCCGGGCAGTGCGACCGGTCTCGTCGTGCTGCTGCTCCTCGGCGCGGCGGTACTGGTCGTGTGCCTGGTCGACGAGGCCGTGGTGGACGCACTGGTCCGCAACCGGTTCCGGCCCCGGACCTTCCGGCCCGCGACCGCGGTGCCGGGCGGCTGGGAACGCACCGTCCGGATGCTCGACACCGGACGGTGGGAGACGGACCTGGACCGGGTCGCCCGGGCCGAGGAGCAGCGCCGCGCCTCCGGCGACCGGGCCGACGTCGTCGTCTACCGCGGGCGGCTGCCCTTCGTCGGATCCGGACGGATCGAGGACGACCAGGTGGTCGCGCTGCCGCTGACCCCTGGCACCGGGCCGGACGGCACGAGGGCGCAACCGCGCCCGTTCGCCGCGTCCGAGCTGCAGGACCACGTGGCGCGCGCCGTCGACGAGCTGCGGGACTCGGGATCGCTGTCCCCGGCCCGCCGGCTGGCGACGATGGCGATCCGCGAGCAGCTGCTGGTCCCGGCCGAGCGGCTGCTGGCCAACCTGCACCGCCGGCCGGATCCACCGGTCCTGCCGGGCCTGGACCGGCCGCCGGTCCCACACCTGCCCGCCGACCGGGTCCGGCAGCTCGCGGACCGGCCGGAGGAGTGGGCCCGCTACTACCGGTGCTTCCGGATCGAGGCATGGGACCGCGACCTCGCCACGACCACCTACTTCGCCGCGGGCGTCGACTCGCGGATGCTCTACCTCGAATGGACACACTGCCTGCTCAGACCGCTGAAGGACCAGTACCGCGACATCGACCGGACCCCCCGGGCCGGGCCGGTCCTGCGGGCGCTCGGCACGGCGATCACGCTGCCCGTGACGGTGTTCGAGCGGCTCGCCCGGATCGTGCACCGGTTCCGGCCGCTGCCCCAGCGCCCCGGTGAGGTCGTCCCCGACCGCTACGGCGCCGGGACCACCCTGCGCGAGCTCGCCGCCGACGCGTACACGCAGGACTACTTCCAGGACGCCGACGCCGTCCGCTACACGCGGGTCGTCGAACGTGCCGTGCTCCGCGCGGTCGGGAGGTTCCTGGAGGAGCGCGGCTACTCGGTCGTCGACTTCATGGAGGCCGCGAAGGCCTCGATCATCACCAACAACTCGATCTCGGTCAGCGGAGGGAACTTCGCCGGTGGCACCGCGCTCGGCATCGGCGCCGTGAACCAGCAGACCGACTCCCGGACCACCAGCCCGAGCGGGCGGAACGGACAGCAGCCATGACCGGCAGCGACACCCACGACGGACCCGGCGGGGACTCGGTCGTCCACGTCACCGGTGGCACCTTCACCGGCGGGACGGCTATCGGGATCGGGACCACCAGCCAGGTCACCCACCACGCCGGCGCGGAACCGGCCGGCACCGACCTGCGGGCGACCCTGCAGGCGGTCCGGGACCGGATCGTCGACGGCGGGCAGGACGACGACGAGCGCGCGGCCCTGCGCGCGGACGTCCAGGCGATCCTGGCCGAGCTGGACCGCGACGAGCCGCGGTCGGCCGTCGTGCGCAGCCGATGGGAGGCGGTCCGTGCGGTGCTCGGGCAGGCCCTCGCGCACAGCGCGGACCTGCTGAAGATCACCGAGATCATCGCGAACCGGTTCCCGGGCTGATCGCAGATGGACCGTTGTGACTCCTGCGGGGGAACGCTGCGCGCGGACGCCCTGTTCTGTCCTGGCTGCGGCAGCTCGGCCCAGGACCCCCGGCAGGCCGCCGACCGGCCGGGAGGATGGAGCCGTGGCAGCGCCGCGGCGCTGATTGCGGCCGCGATCGTGCTGACGGTCGCGGTGGGCGGCGGAACCGTCCTGATGCTGCGGCCCGCCACGCAGACCGACGACCCGCCTCCGCCCCCGTACACCTCGTATCCCTCGCCGACGACCCCGACAGCGCCGTCCGCGGCGGACACCCTGCGGGAGCTGGCCGACGCCGACCGCCCCTACGCCGACCAGCTCGTCGGGTACTGGGTGCCGCAGGTCTCCTCGAAGCAGGTCGGCGTCGACGGGTACGACGCGTCGTCGATCCTGCGGGAACACCGGTCCACCGGCTCCACCCGGCCGGACACGCCGTTCCTGCTCGTCCGCTCCGAGGACTTCTCCAGCTTCCGCTCGGGCGGATTCTGGGTCACGGTGGCCGCCGTCCCGCACTACACCGCCGATGAGGCGAACCAGTGGTGTGACTCGCAGGGATACCCGGCCCGGGACTGCTACGCGAAGCGGCTGTCCCACACCGAGGGCTACTCCGGCAACGCGAAACCCCGGGGCTGACCCGCGACCGTCACCCCACCGGCGCACCGGCGCCGCTCGTCGGCCGCGGCCCGTCGGGTTATCATCGACGGAGGGCGTCCGGGATGCCCGTCGTGGCGCCCAGCTCCGTGTTCGGACTGTTCGGCCCTGCGACGGCGATCTCCCACAGACCTACGGGTCGGGTCGCATCGGGGATGGGCCATCCGGCTCCTCCTCCCGCGACGTCCGCCACCCCGACAGCAGCAGCATGCGCGGCGGGGCCGCTGCGGTGGTCCCGCCGGGTACTCCGGAGGAGGAGTTCTTGGCTCGACGAGGCCGGCCGCAGACCAGGGCGCGCCGTGAGGCCCCGCGGGACCGCCGTCGCGGCCGCGACGGCGGAGCCGACGGCGGGGACATCATGTCGGTGCTCGCGCGCTCGGTCCGTGAGGTCCAGGCCGCTCGGCGGAACGGTCGGGTGACCGCCGAGACCCGCACCAAGTTCCAGGCGATCGCGCTGTTGCTGCGCAACGAGCGGGCCCGGGTGCTGGGTGACCAGAAGTCCACCGAGTCGCAGCGGGCCGAGCAGCTCAAGCGGCTCGACACGATCGCGACCAACCTGGCCTCCACCGCGGTGCGCGACGCGGCGCTGCTGGCCCTGCTCTCCGAGGACGCGGTGGTGTCCGACGAGGCCCGCTCGATGTCCCGCGAGGTGCTGCGCTCGGTCGGCGTCGAGGAGGCGACCGAGGAGGTCGCCGAGCCGGTGCCGGCTCCGCCCGAGCCGACCCGGCCCGGGGTCGTGCCGCAGGCGGTCGTGTCCCGGCAGCTGGCGAACCCGTTCCTGGCGCCCGACTTCTCGGCGCCCCGGCCGGCCGGGCCGCGGCCGACGCCGCTGTCGGGCTGGGAGCTGCTCGAGCCGCTGCTGCGGTCGTTCGAACGGGCCGCGACCGGCGCGTCGACCTGCATGGAGCTCCCCGAGCCGCCGGAGCACACCGGGCCGGAGGGCCCGGAGCTGATGGCACACCAGGCCCGGCTGGTCGCGTCCGCGGCCGCCGGGCACCGCACGTTCCTGCTCGCCGACGAGCCGGGGCTGGGCAAGACCGCGCAGGCCCTGCTGGCCGCCGAGGCCGCGAACGCCTATCCGCTGCTCGTCGTCGTGCCCAACGTCGTCAAGACGAACTGGGTCCGCGAGGCCCAGCGGTGGACCCCGCGCCGCCCGGCCACCGTGATCTACGGCAACGGGGACTCGATCGACGGCTTCGCCGACATCGTCGTCGTGAACTACGAGATCCTGGACCGGCACGTCGGCTGGCTCGGCGAGTTCGGCTTCCGCGGGATGGTCGTCGACGAGGCGCACTTCATCAAGAACAAGAGCTCCCAGCGCTCGCAGCACGTGCTCGCGCTGTCCGACCGCATCCGCGCCTTCACCACCCGGCCGCTGATGATGGCGCTCACCGGGACGCCGCTGATCAACGACATCGAGGACTTCCTCGCCATCTGGCAGTTCCTCGGCTGGATCGACGAGAAGAAGCCGCGGGCCGAGCTGATGGACGCGCTCACCGCCACCGGCATGACCCCGGCCGACGCGCGGTTCGAGCCCGCCGCCCGGCAGTGCGTCGTGGACATGGGCATCGTGCGCCGGCGCAAGATCGACGTGGCCGCGGACATCCCGGCCCGCCGGATCGCCGATCTCCCGGTCGAGCTGGACGGCGCCGACGGGCGTTCGATCCGGGCCGCCGAGCGCGATCTCGCCCGGCGGATGGTGGCCCGCTACTCCGAGGCGCTCGCCAACCGCAGCTCCCGCGCCGTCGTCGAGGGCATCGACCACGACCTGGTGCGCCAGGTCGCGAAGTGGGAGCAGAAGGACGCGATCGGCTCGAAGTCCGGCGACAACGTGTTCGGCATGATGCGCCGGATCGGCCGGGCCAAGGCGGCGCTCGCCGCCGACTACGCCGCCCAGCTCGCGCGCAGCGCCGGCAAGGTCGTCTTCTTCGCCAAGCACGTCGACGTGATGGACGCCGCCGAGCAGACGTTCGCCCGGGCGGGCCTGCGGATCGCCTCGATCCGCGGCGACCAGACCTCCGCCGCCCGGCAGCGCAACATCGACGCCTTCACCGGCGACCCGGGCGTCTCGATCGCGGTGTGCTCGCTGACCGCGGCGGGCGTCGGGATCAACCTGCAGGTCGCGTCGAACATCGTGCTCGCGGAGCTGTCCTGGACCGCCGCCGAGCAGACCCAGGCGATCGACCGCAGCCACCGCATCGGCCAGGACCAGCCGGTCACCGCCTGGCGGATCATCGCCGCGCAGACGATCGACGCCCGGATCGCCGAGCTGATCGACAGCAAGGAGGGGCTGGCCGCGCAGGCGCTGGACGGGATCGACGACGACGGCCCGTCGTCGGCCGACGTGCAGCTCGAGGCGCTGGTCGCACTGCTCACCGACGCCCTGTCGCAGGCGTAGCCCGGCGCGACCCCGGAGCCGGGCGCGGCGACCCCGCATCCCGTGCCCGCTCCCCGCACCGCGCACCCCCAGCGCGACGGCGCACCCCCAGCGCGACGGCGCACCGGATGGAACGGGTGCGAGGCCGCACCCGGGGTGCGGGCCGCGCTCCGAGGGTGCGAAGTCGCACCCGGGACGCGACGCCGCACCCCCAGCGCGACGCCGCACCCCCAGCGCGACGCCGCACCCCCAGCGCGACGCCGCACCCCCAGCGCGACGCCGCACCCCCAGCGCGACGCCGCACCCCCAGCGCGACGGCGCACCCCGGGTAACACGGGGACATCCCACCGAGCCGCGGTCGCAACATCCCGTCGTTAGCGTCGCCCGGATCCATGATCCACACGCCGGGCCGGGCGACCGGCCGGCGACGAAGGGACGACATGACGCTCTCCGCCCTGAGACATCCCGCGGCCCAGATCGCCGTCGCCGCCGTCGCGGGTATCGCGTTCGGCATCGTCGCCGGCGAGTGGGCGGGCAACCTCAAGGTCTTCGGCGACGCGTTCATCCGGCTGGTCCAGATGGCGATCGTGCCGCTCGTCATGACCTCGGTGATCACCGCCACCGGGTCGATGAGCGGCGCCGGGACCGGGCGCGTCGCGGCCCGGACCTTCGGCTGGATGCTCGGGCTCTCCGCGGTGTCGGCCGTGGTGGCGGTGGTACTCGGCCTGCTGCTCCGGCCCGGCGCCGGGATGGTCGGCCTCGGCGCCGTCGATCCCGCACTGGCGGACCCGGACGCGCAGCCCGCGGGCTGGCAGGACACCGTCCTCGGCTTCTTCACCACCAACATCGTCGAGTCGATGGCCGAGGCCGCGATGGTCCCGATCATCGTGTTCTCGCTGCTGTTCGGGGTCGCGCTCAACCGGCACGTCCGCGCCACCGGGAACGCGCTGGCGCTGAACGTGATCGACCAGCTCCAGCAGATCCTGCTCGGCCTCATCCGGATCGTCATGTACGTCGCGCCGATCGGCGTCTTCGCGCTGCTCGCCGATCTGTCCGGCCGGGTCGGGTTCGCCGTCGTCGGGTCGGCGCTGGCCTACCTCGGGACGAACCTGCTGGGCGTCGTCGTGCTGACGGTGCTGTTCGTCGCGATCGTCGCGGTGCGGACCCGGCTCAGCCCGTGGCGGCTCCCGCGCAAGCTCGCCGAGCAGACCGCCGTCGCCGTGACCACGACGAGCTCCGCCGTCACCTATCCCACCGTGCTGCGCAGCGCCATCGAGAAGGTCGGCGTGAGCCCGCGGATCGCGAACTTCACGCTGTCCCTCGGCCTGACCATGGGCTCCTACGGCGCCGTGCTGAACTACACCCTCGTCGTGCTCTTCCTGGCCCAGGCGTCCGGGATCGAGCTGTCGCCGGGGCAGATCGTGCTCGGGATGCTGCTCGCGATCATGCTGAACATGGGCACCATCACCGTGCCCGGCGGCTTCCCGGTGGTCGCGGTCTTCCTGGCCACCACGCTCGGCCTGCCGCTGGAGGCGGCCGGGCTGCTGATCGCCGTCGACTGGTTCACCGGGATCCTCCGCACGTTCCTCAACGTCAACGCGGACACCCTGGTCGCGATGCTCGTCGCGCACCCGGACGACGCGATCGACCGCGACGTCTACCACGACCGCGCCGCGGCCGGCGGGACCGCGGTCACCCCGGCGGGCGGGGCTGAGCCGGCCGGAGCCGGGCCCGACGGCACGGCGGCCGGAGCCGGGCCCGACGGGACGGCGGCCGGCGAGCGGCCGTGAGGTGCCGCCGTCGGCGTCCGTGATCCGGGCGCCGACGGCACCGGTGTTGCGAGCAGCACACTCCGGGCACGGGTACACCCGGGGACGGAAGGTCGCGGGCATCCCCGTTGTTGTCCGGAGGGTCCTCCCCTTCCGCGACGAGAGGTGTCCCCGTGTCCCTGCCCCTGCCGCTGTCGATCCTGGATCTCGCCACCGTCGCCAGGGGCGAGAGCGTCGGCCAGGCACTGGAAGCCAGCACCACGCTCGCGCAGCGCGCGGAGCAGTGGGGTTTCCGGCGCATCTGGTACGCCGAGCACCACAACATGGGGTCGATCGCGTCCGCCGCGACCAGCGTGCTCATCGCGCACATCGCCGCCCGCACCGAGCGGATCGTCCTCGGCTCCGGCGGCGTCATGCTGCCCAACCACTCGCCGCTGCAGGTCGCCGAGCAGTTCGGCACCCTCGCCGAGCTGCACCCCGGCCGGATCGAGCTCGGGCTGGGCCGCGCGCCGGGCACCGACCAGGAGACCGTCCGCGCGCTGCGCCGTGACCCGCGGGCGTCCGACCGCTTCCCGCAGGACGTCCAGGAGCTGCAGGCATTCCTCGGGGACGAGACCCTGGTGCCGAACGTGCACGCCTACCCGGGCCGCGGCACCGGCGTGCCGCTGACGATCCTCGGGTCCTCGCTCTACGGCGCCCAGGTCGCCGCGGCCCTCGGCCTGCCCTACGCGTTCGCCTCGCACTTCGCGCCGGACGCCCTCGAGCAGGCCGTCGCGCTCTACCGCCGGGAGTTCCGGCCGTCCGCCCAGCTCGCCGAGCCGCACGTGCTGGCCGGGGTGAACGTGATCGCGGCGGACACCGCCGAGGAGGCGCAGCAGGTGCTGCACGAGACCCAGCGCGACCGGGTCCGCCTGCTCACCGGGCGGCGCGGGCGCTCGCTGACCGACGCCGAGGTGGACGCCGTGCTCGACGGTCCCGGCGGCGAGCAGGTCCGCACGATGACCCGGTGCAGCGCCGTCGGCACGCCGGACACCGTCGCCCGCGAGCTCGCCGAGTTCACCACCCGGGCCGACGCCGACGAGCTCGTCGTCACCGTCCCGGCGCCGCGCCGGGAGAGCTGGTGGCGCAGCTGGGAGCTGCTGGCGACGAAGGTCCAGGGCGCGGCCTGAGCCGGCGGCCGGGCCCGCTCACCCACGCTCTTCCCGCCGCCCGGCGGCGACGGCCCCGGCCAGACCCGCCACCAGCACCACCAGCGGCATCGCCGCGATGACGGGTGAGTCGCTGCCGGTCACCTCGGCGTAGTTCGAGGCGATCACCACCAGGATCCCCAGCAGGCCGGCGCCGGCCATTACCGGTGCGACGAGGGTCGACCAGGCCGAGCCGGTGACGGTCCCGCGCAGCCGCGCGACGACGACGCTTACGCAGCATCCGGTCATCAGCCCGATCAGCGAGATCGAGGTGATCCCGGAGACCGCCGGGAACAGGTTGACCAGCGGATCGGCCCCGGCCACCACGAACGGGGTGAGCATCACGACCGCCGCGACCGTCACGACCATGCACCCGACGTAGGGGGTCTGGTACCGGCCGTGCGTCCTGGCCAGCGCCGTCGGGAGCATGCCGTCCCGGCCGAGCGTGAACAGGTACCGGATCGCCAGGTTGTGGAAGGCGACCGCGGCGGCGAGGAAGCTGATCGCGATCAGTACACCCAGCAGCGGGCCGGACCACGGTCCCAGGTAGCGGTCGGCGGCGGTCAGGACCAGCGCGCCCGGGTCGTCGGCGGCGGAGGTGCGGACGTCGTCGAAGGCCGCGACCAGGGTCCAGGTGCCGAGCACGAACACCCCGAGCAGCAGCCCGAGCGCGGCGTAGGTGGCGACGGTGATGCTCCGGCCCGGCGCGTGGGTCTCCTCGCCGTAGGCCGCGGTGGCCTCGAACCCGGCGAACGACAGCAGGCAGAACACCAGGGTGAGGGCCAGTCCGGGGCCGAGGGCCGCCGTCGGGGACAGCGTCCCGGCGTTCAGCCAGCCCTCGGGCCGCTGCACGAGCACCGCCACCGCCAGCAGCGCGATGATGCCGAACTGCAGCACCGACACCGCCGTCGTGACCCGCTGGGCGATCTCCACCCCGCGGACGCCGAGCGCGGCGGTCAGCAGCAGCGCCCCGATCGCGTACAGCCACCACGGCAGGTCGATGCCGGTGAGCGCCGAGACGGCGAGGCCGGTGAAGTAGCCGGTCGCCGCGACCATCCCGCCGGCGGCGAGGGTGTAGGCGAGGGTGGCGACGAACGCCACGCTCCCGCCGGCGCGGCGCCCCAGACCGAAGGCGACGAACGCCTGGTAGGCGCCGGCCGACGTCACGTACCGGGCGAGCACCAGGTAGCCGGCGGCGAACACCGCCAGCAGCGCCCCGGTCAGCACCATGACGAGCACGACGGCAGGCCCGGCGCCCATCCCGAGGCTGAGCGCGATGTTGGACGACATCGCCGTCAGCGGGGCGGTGGCGGCGACCACCATGAAGACCATCGCCGGCACTCCGACGACGCCTGCCTTCAACCGGCCCGGCTGCTCGCCGGTCCCGAGGCGGGCGGTCATCGCGCCACCGCCGGTACTGCGACCGCCGGCACCGGGGTGCTCGATCCTGGACTCGACCACTTGCCGTTCATGGGACCCCTAAGGATGCTAACCATGCTTGATTGGATGCAATCACCATGACAGCGGCGCGCACGCACTGTCAACGACGTCACACAGCGGTTACCGGGCCGTTCGCCCGGCGACGGCGCGTTGCGTGGCGCCCGCCGCGCATGTAAAACTCACTGGACATGTCAAGTGAGCTGTACATCGGGGGACGACCATGGACGACGACGCACCCACCCGCTGGGGCCGCACCCGGTTCGGCAACGGGACGATGCCCACGATGTGGCTCGCGGCGCCGGCCGGTGCGGTGCTCGCCGCCGGGCTCGGCGCCGCCGCGGTGCTGTCGGACGCCGCCGGCCCCCGCCCGCTGGTGGGCGGCGCCGTCGTCGCGCTGGTCTCGTTCGCCGGGCTCACCGGGCTGGTGTGGGCGTTCCTGGTGGACCGGCGCACCCTGCGCGGCGCGACCGAGCGGCCCGAGGAGTCCGTCGAGTCGGTGTGGTTCGACACCGCCGCCCGCGGCGCGTTCACCGACACCGTGACGGTCACCGGCCTCGCCCTGGCGGTCCTCGCGGTGACCGGCGCCGACGTCCCGGGGATCGCGGCGCTGACCGGCACCGTGGTGGTGGCGCTGGTGTCGGTGTCGGTGCGCTACGTCGTCGCCCGCAGGCGGGGATGACGGTGCGCAACACCCTCCCCGAGCTGCGCCGCGAGCACGGCTGGTCCCAGCAGCGGCTGGCCGACGAGCTCGGCGTCACCCGGCAGACGGTCATCTCGATCGAGAAGGGGCGCTTCGACCCGTCACTGCCGCTCGCGTTCCGGCTGGCGGCCGTGTTCGGCCGCGCCATCGAGGACATCTTCAGCCCGGACCCGGAACCCGGCCCCGGCGCGACGACCGGGGCCTGAGCGGCTCACCGCGCGGGCCGCCCCGAGCTGTCGGTGAGCCGCAGCCCGTTGATCCACAGCCGGGTCAGCACGGTGACCAGCTCCTCCAGGTCGGCGCCCTCCCCCACCAGCTGGTCCATCGCCATCCGGCTCACCATCCCGGACAGCGCGTAGGACGCCTGCAGCGGATCGATGCCCGGATCGGCCTGCCCGCGCTGCTGCAGCTCCGCGATCCGCCGGGCGTTGCGCTCGGCGAACGCGCGGCCCCGGCGCCGGCGCAGCTCCCGGAACGCCGGATCGACCGCGGCCACCTGGTGCATCAGCGCCATCAGCTTCGCGTTCCGCCGGAAGGCGACCAGATAGGCCCGGTTGCTGGCCTCGATCACGGCGGCCGGGTCGTCGTCGTCGGCGACGTGCGGCATGCCGGGATGCAGCATGTCGTCCTGCGCGGCCTCGAGGACGGCGGCGAAGATCTCCTCCTTGCCGGCGAAGTAGGTGTAGAACGTGCCGATCGAGCACCGGGCCTCGGCGGTGATGTCGCTGAGCCGGGCCGCCAGGTAGCCGTCGCGCTCGAAGACCGTCCGGGCGGCCGTCACCAGCGCGGCCCGGGTGCGCGCGCCGCGGCGGGTGCTCGGCGCCCGGATACCCGAGGTGTCCGCGAGCGGCGGCAGGTCGTCGGCCGGTCCGTCGGTGCGCGCGGCGCCGGAGTCGGTCATGCCCATGTTGTACCCGGCACCGTCACCGGTCGAGCCGCGCGGTGCCGGCGACCGCCCAGGCCCGCTCGATCAGCCGGTCCACGACGTCGGTCCGGGAGCCGGCGCCGTGCGCGCGCCGGTGCACGCCCTCGGCGATCACCGCGATCTTCCAGAGCCCGAGCGCGTGCCAGTAGCCGAGCCCCTCCCGGCTGCGGCCGCTCGCCGCCAGGTAGGACTCGACGAGTTCCTCGCGGTCGGCGAACCCGGGTTCGGCGGAGGCCGCGAACAGGCCGGTCGGCTCGTCGCCCGGCTCCGGCCAGTAGGCGAGCAGGCTGCCGAGATCCGCGAGCGGTTCGCCGAGGGTGCTCAGCTCCCAGTCGAGCACGGCGCGCACCGACCCGTCGCCCGGATCGAGGATCACGTTGCGCAGGTGGAAGTCGCCGTGCACCAACACCGTGCCGGACGGCGCGGGTGCGGTGCGGCGCAGCAGCTCGGTCATCGCGTCCAGCCGGGGCAGGTCGCGGGTGCGGCCGGCCTCCCACTGCCGCGACCAGCGCCGGACCTGGCGCTGCGCGTACGGCCCGCGGCTCGCAAGGTCGCCCAGCCCGACGGCGTCGACGTCGACGTCGTGCAGCCGGGCGAGCGCGCCCGCCATCGACGGTCCGGCGGCCCGGCGGAGCCGGGCGGGCGCCTGCCGGGCGACGTCGAGGGTGTCGACGACGAGGCCGTCGACGTGCGCCATGACGACCACCGGCGCGTCGGCGAGCTCCGGCTCGTCCCACGCACCGACGACGGCGGGCACCGGGACACCGGTGTCCCGCAGCGCCGCCAGGATCCGGTGCTCGCGCAGCACGTCGTGCGCCGAGTCGAGCAGCTCACCCCGGGGTGGCCGGCGGGCGATCCAGCTCCGGCCGGTCGCATCGGTGACGGCGTAGGTCAGGTTGGACTGCCCCTGACCGACCGGGCGCGCGGTGAGCGGGCCCAGCACCTGCTCACCGGCCCCGGCCAGCAGCCGTCCGAGCACGCCGACGTCCAGTGCGGTCGCGGCCGGTGCGTTCACGCCCGCACCGACAGCCGCTCCGCGGCGGCACCGGAGCCGATCGTCTGGCCGCCGTCGACCACGATCGTCTCGCCGGTGATCCAGGACGCGTCCGGCGAGGCCAGGAAGGCGATCGCGGTGCCGACGTCGGCGGGTTCGCCGAGCCTGCCCAGCGGCGTCCGGTCGGTGACGGGGCCCGGCTGCTCCCTCCAGAGCGCCTCGGACAGCCTGGTCCGGACGACGCCGGGGGCGACCGCGTTCACCCGCACCGCCGGGGCCAGCTCGATCGCGAGCTGCCGGGTGAGGTGGATCAGCGCGGCCTTCGACACGTTGTAGACGCCGATGTCGTGGGCGACGGCGAGCCCGCCGGTCGACGCGGTGTTCACCACCGCTCCCCCGTGGGCACCCATCCAGGCGTCCACCGCGAGCCGGGTCCAGAGGATCGGCGCCCAGAGGTTGACCTCCATCGTCTTGGCGAACCGGGCGTGGTCCTGGCGCAGGACCGGGCCGTGCGCCGGGTTGGTCCCGGCGTTGTTCACCAGCACGTCGATCCGGCCGAACTCGGCCAGCACCCGGTCGATGCAGGCCCGCGCGGCGTCGGCGTCGGCGACGTGCGCCCCGATCCCGAGCGCGCGCGGGCCGACCGAGGCGGCGGCCGCGGCCGCCGCCTCGCCGGTGCGGGCGGTGAGCACGACGGTGCCGCCCGCCGCGTGCAGCGCGGTCGCGGCGGCGAGCCCGATCCCGCGCGAGGCGCCGGTGACGACGGCGACCCGGCCGGTCAGGTCGGCGGCCATCAGCGCCGCCCGGCGGACTCGACGCGGCGCAGCTCCATCCGGGCGATGGTGCGCTTGTGCACCTCGTCCGGGCCGTCGGCCAGCCGCAGGGTGCGCTGGTGGGCGTAGAACCCGGCCAGCGGGAAGTCCTCGGTGACGCCGGCGCCGCCGTGCACCTGGATCGCCCGGTCGATCACCCGCAGCGCCACCGCCGGGGCGGCGACCTTGATCGCCGCGATCTCGGTGCGCGCCTCCCGGTTCCCGACGGTGTCCATCAGCCAGGCCGCCTTCAGCGTCAGCAGCCGGGTCATCTCGATGTCGATCCGGGCCTCGGCGATCCAGTCCTGGATGTTCGAGCGCTCGGCGACCGGGCTGCCGAAGGTCACCCGCTCCCGGGCCCGGGCGATCATCAGGTCCAGCGCCCGCTCGGCCGCACCGATCGAGCGCATGCAGTGGTGGATCCGGCCGGGCCCGAGCCGGGCCTGGCTGATCATGAAGCCGTCGCCCTCGCCGGCGAGCAGCGCGGACCGCGGCACTCGGACGTCCTCGAAGAGGATCTCGGCGTGCCCCTCGCGATCCAGGTAGCCGAACACCGGCAGGGCCCGCACGACCGTCACGCCGGGGGTGTCCAGCGGCACCACCATCATCGACTGCTGGCGGTGCGGGGCCGCCTCCGGATCGGTCTTGCCCATCACGATGAGCACCCGGCAGTGCGCGTGCAGGGCGTTCGAGGCGAACCACTTGCGGCCGTTGAGCACGTAGTCGTCGCCGTCGGGCAGCATCAGCAGCTCGATGTTGGTCGCGTCCGAGCTCGCCACGTCCGGTTCGGTCATCGCGAACGCCGAGGCGATCTCCCCGGCCAGCAGCGGCTGCAGCCACAGCTCCTTGTGCTCGTCGGTGCCGAAGAGCTCCAGCACCTCCATGTTCCCGGTGTCCGGCGCGTTGCAGTTGGTCGCCTCGGGCGCGATCAGCGGGCTGCGGCCCATGATCTCGGCCAGCGGCGCGTAGTCGAGGTTGCTCAGGCCGGGGGCGCCCCAGTCCGGCCGCTCGTGCGGGTGGAACAGGTTCCACAGACCCCGGCTGCGCGCCTGCGCCTTGAGCTCCTCCAGGACCGGCGGGTGGAAGTTCGGGTTCCCGGACTCCGCCATCTGCCGCGCGTAGACCGGCTCGGCGGGGTAGACGTGCTCGTCCATGAAGGCCAGCAGGAGCTTCTGGTACTCCTGGGCGCGCGGGCTGGGGGCGAAGTCCATGGTGCGTCTCCGTCGGATCGCGGGTGATCGGGTGGTCTGCTGGTCGACGGCCCGGTGGCCGGGGCTCAGCCGAGGCTCTGCTGGTAGCGCCGCATCCCGGCGAGCCAGCGGTCGTGGTCGGCGCCCTTTCGCCGGTAGAACTCGCCGACCTCCGGGTGCGGGAGCACGAGGAACCGCTCGTCGCGCAGTGCGGCCAGCAGCGTGTCGGCGACGTCGAGCGGGTCCAGCACCCGGCCCGCACCGGTGACGGCGGCCAGCGCCCGGCGCTGTGACTCCGCGGCACCGGCCTCCGCGTCGCCGGGCTCGGTGCCGCCGCTGTCGGTGTCGCCGCTGTCGGTGTCGCCGCTGTCGGTGTCGCCGCTGTCGGTGTCGCCGCGCAGCATCGCGGTGTCGACACCCATCGGGCACAGGCAGCTCACCCCGATCCCCCGGTCGCCGTAGGTGACCGACAGCCATTCGGCGAAGCCGACCGCGGCATGCTTGGTGACCGTGTAGGTCGGCGACCCGATCTGGGTGAGCAGCCCGGCCGCGGACGCGGTGACGACGAAGTGGCCGCGGCCGCGCTCCAGCCAGCCGGGCAGCAGCAGCCGGGCGGCCCGGACGTGCGCGAGGACGTTGACCTCCAGCGCGGCGGTCCACTCCGCGTCCGGGGCGTCGATCCCGGAGACCGGGCCGATCCCGGCGTTGGCGACGAAGAGATCGACCGGCCCGAACCGGCGGTCCGCCTCGGCGAGCAGCCCGGCGAGATCGGTCTCGTCCGCACAGTTGCCGACGTGTCCGGCGATCCGGCCCGGGGCGAGGACCTCCAGCTCCGCGACGACCTGGTCGACCCGGTCGGCGTCGAGATCGGAGACCAGCACCCGGGCGCCGTTCTCCACGAGCCGCCGGGCGATCGCGCGGCCGATGCCGCCCGCCCCACCCGTGACCGCCGCGACCTGCCCCGTGACGTCCATGCGTTCCCTCCGGCGGACCGGGAGCCGTCGGTGGCTCCCCTCGCCGGGAGACGCTAGTTGAATCCGTGCTCAGGTTCAATTGTGGGCCGTGACGTGCGGATCACACCCGTCGCCGGGCGGCCGATCCGCCGGCTCCGGGACGTCAGGAACTCGCGATGGCCGCCGGATCGAACGGGCGCGGGGGCCCGGAGAGGGCGGCCTTCGCCTCGGCGCTCTGCCGGTCGAGGATCTCGATCTCGCCCGCCTCGATGCCGTCCAGCGCGAGCCGCGCCAGCTCGTCGGGCTCGTTCACCACGCCGGACGGGAGCTCGATCCCGGCGTCCCGCATGGCCTCCCGCAGCGTCCCGGTGCCGATGATCCCGGCGAACAGCCCGGAGACCAGGGTGCCCTGGTCCGCGAGCTCGAGCCGGACACCGTTGGTGAGGCCCCACTGCGCCGACTTGGCGGCGGCGAGCGCGGTGTTCGAGGCGATGCTGGTCCATCCCACGAGCGACAGCACGTTCAGGACGGCGCCGCCGCCGTTGCCTGCGAGCACCGGGGCGAACGCCCGGATCATCGCCAGGGTGCCGTGGAAGTGGGTGTCCATCATCCGCCGGACCACGTCGGGATCTCCGGTCACCAGGTTGCCGATCTCGGTGGAGGCGGCATTGTTGACCAGCAGGTCTACGTCGGGCGCGGCGCGGGCGGCGGCCTCGACCGAGCCCGGATCGGTGATGTCGAGCCGCAGCGGACGCACCCCGGCGATATCGATCAGTTCCGGACGGCGGGCGGCGGCGTACACCGTCGCGCCACGCGTCACCAGTTCCACGGCCAGCTGACGGCCGAAACCCCGGTTCGCACCGGTCACGAGCGCCGTCGCGCCACGCAGTTCCATCTGGGTCCCTCCGGGTCCGGAGCCGGGCCTGCCCGGCCACTAAAGTGACCAATCGGTCATCTTCGACCGTACGCACAAGATGACCAGCCGGTCAACTTGATAGGGTCGCGACCGTGCCTCCCCCCGCCCGCCCGCTCCGCGCGGACGCGGTCCGCAACCGCACCTCGCTGCTCGCGGCCGCCGAGATCGAGTTCGCGCAGCGCGGGTCCGACGCCTCGATCGCCGACATAGCCGAGCGAGCCGGCGTCGCGAAGGGCACCGTCTTCCGGCACTTCGCCACGAAGGACGAGCTGGTCGCCGCGGTCGTCGGTGGACGGTTCACCCGGCTCGCGGCCGTCGCGGACCGGCTGCTCGACTCGCCCGATCCCGGAGCGGCGCTGCTGGAGTTCCTGTCCGCGACCGCGGAGAGCCTGCACCGGCAGGACCTGGCGTTCCTGCAGACGGTCAGCGAAGGCGATCCGGGCGTGGCCGGGATCCGGGAGCGGCTGCACGCGGCCGCCGAGGCGCTGGTCGGCCGGGCCCGCGACGCGGGCGCCGTGCGGCCCGACGTCACCGGCACCGACGTCCTGCTGCTGGTCTGCGCGACCGTCCACGCGGTCCACTCCGTGCCGGACCCGGCACCGGACCGGTTGCCCCGGTACCTGGAGATCATCACCGACGGCCTGCGACACCCCTCCCGGGCATGACGCGATGCGCCGGCCCTCCCCCGCGCCGGGAGGGTTGTCCGGGAGGCCGTGGTGTCGCTAATGTCGATTCGTCCATCGCGGTGAGACCGACGATGACGGCGTTGCACCAGAAGACTGCAGTGCCGCACGAGCCCCGCCCTCCTGGGCAGGGCTGCCCCGTGCGTTCCGGTACGGGGTCCGTGTGCGCACCGGACGAGGTGGCGACGCCATGCACGAACTCAGCCCCACACAGCTCGCTTTCCGCGACGCGATGGCCGGGGTCTGTACCCCGGTCTCGGTGGTGACGACCGTCGAGCACGGCCGTCCGCACGGGACCACGGTCAGTGCCTTCGCGTCACTGTCGATGGACCCGCCGATGGTCCTGGTCTCGCTCGACGCGGGATCGGAGCTGCTCGCGATGGTCCGCCGGACCGGGACGATCGGGCTGAACGTCCTGGCCGCGGACCAGTCCACGCTCGCCCTGCGTTTCGCGCGCAAGGGTGCCGACAAGTTCGACGCGGTCCCCTGGCATCCCGTTGCGGGGGCCGCCCGGCTGGACGGCGTCGCCGCCTGGGTCGGCGGCACCGTCGACTCCGTGGTCGCCGCGGGCGATCACCAGCTGGTCCTCGCGCACGTCCGCGACGCCGACGCAGCACCGGGCGAACCGCTGACCTACCACGACCGCACCTTCGGCACCCACCTCCGTCACGAGGGTGCGGCATGAGTGTCCGGGGCGCCGTGGCCGCGCTGCGGGCCGGCGGGCTGGTCGTCGTCGTCGACGACGCGGACCGGGAGAACGAGGCCGACCTCGTCTGTTCCGCAGCGCTGATCACCCCGGACCGGATGGCGTTCATGGTCCGCCACACCACCGGGATCGTGTGCGTCCCGATGCCGGCCGCCCGCTGCGCCGAGCTCGACCTCCCGGACATGGTCGCCGACAACCGCGACCCGCACGCCACTGCGTTCACCGTCGGCGTCGACCACCACGACGCCGGGACCGGTGTCTCGGCGACCGACCGGACCACCACCGTGCGCGCACTTGCCGACCCGGCCACCCGCCCAGGGG
Source organism: Pseudonocardia kongjuensis (assembly GCF_039526905.1). Lineage (NCBI taxonomy): Bacteria > Bacillati > Actinomycetota > Actinomycetes > Pseudonocardiales > Pseudonocardiaceae > Pseudonocardia > Pseudonocardia kongjuensis. Next base: position 565,283 of record NZ_BAAAJK010000001.1, read on the forward strand.
ACCTGCGCCGGCCGGGACACCTGTTCGGTCTCCGGGCCAGGCCCGGCGGGGTGCTGGAACGCGCCGGGCACACCGAGGCCACCGTCGACCTCCTCGACGCGGCGGGCCTGCCGCCGATCGGTGTGATCTCCGAGCTCGTCGACGACGACGGTGGGATGCTCCGCGGCACCGCGATCACCCGGTTCGCGGCGGAACACGACCTGCCGGTCGTCACCGTGGCCGAGCTGGTCGACCACCGCCGTCGCACCCTGCCCCCGGTCGAGCCGGTCTCGACCGCATCGCTCCCGACCCGGCACGGGACCTTCCGCGCGCACGCCTTCCGTGACCGGCACAGCGGCACCGAACACCTGGCGCTCGTCCGGGGCGATCTCGGGGAGACCGTTCCGGGCGGCATCCTGACCCGGGTGCACAGCGAGTGCCTCACCGGCGACATCCTGGGTTCCGCCCGCTGCGACTGCGGCGACCAGCTCGACCACGCGGCCCGGATGATCGCGGCCGAGGGCCGCGGTGTGCTCGTCTACCTGCGCGGGCACGAGGGCCGCGGCATCGGCCTCGCCGACAAGATCCACGCATACGCGCTGCAGGAGGAGGGCCTCGACACCGTCGAGGCGAACACCGCGCAGGGCCTGCCCGCGGACGCCCGCACCTACGACGCCGCCGCCCACATCCTCACCGCGCTCGGTGTCCGGCAGGTCCGGCTCGTCACCAACAACCCGTCCAAGGCCGAGGCGCTGCGCGGGCTCGGCATCGACGTCACGGCCTCCGTCGGCGTCCCCGCGACGGGCCGCCAGGAGAACGTCCGGTACCTGATGACCAAGCGAGACCGGATGGGTCACGACCTCCACATCAGAATGGGATGATCGCAGTGCTCCAGGTCAGCGTCGTCGTCGGCAACCCCAAGCCACGGTCACGGACCGCCCGGGTCGCCACCGCGGTCGCCGAGAAGCTGCTCGATCCCGGAACGTTCCGGATCACCACCGTCGATCTCGCCGACCACGCCCACGACCTGTTCCGGTGGCCCTGCACGGAGCTGACCGCGATCAACGACCGGGTCGCCGCCTCCGACCTGGTCGTCGTGGCCTCCCCGACGTACAAGGCCACCTACACCGGGCTCCTCAAGGCCTTCCTCGACCGCTACCCGAACCAGGGCCTGCGCGGCGTCGTCGCGGTCCCGGTGATGACCGGATCGGATCCGCGGCACGCCATGGGACCCGAGGTCCACCTGCGCCCGCTGCTCGTCGAGCTCGGTGCGGTCCTGCCGACCCCCGGCCTGTTCTTCGTCACCGAGGGCATGGACCGGCTGGACACGCTGGTCGACGAGTGGGTCACCGACGTCCACGAGCGATTGCGGGCACACCTGCCCGGGCTCCGGGTGGCCGGTGTGCCCGCGCCATCGGCCTGAGGCTCGGCGCGGACCGGGCGGCCGGACCGTCCGGCCGCCCGGTCCACGGGTCACAGCTGCTCGGGGGCTCCGGACACGTACGGGACCCGGATCGGGGCGAGCCGGGTCAGATCGACCTCGATCAGGTACGGCCCCGGCGTGTCCACCGACTCCGCGAGCCGGGCCTCGAACTCCTCGGCCGACGTGGCCGCCCCGGCCGGGATCCCGAAGCTGCGGGCCAGCGCGACGAAGTCCGGTCCGGCGAGGTCGACGTAGGCCGCCGGCCCCTCGAACGTGGCCTCCTGGATGCCCTTCAGCACGCTGTAGCAGGCGTCGTCGAACACGCAGACGGTGATCGGGAGCTGCTCCTGCGCGAGGACAGCCAGCTCACCGGCCGAGAGCATGAACCCGCCGTCCCCACAGATGACCACGGTCCGTTCACCCGTGCCGACCGCAGCGCCGATCGCCAGCGGGAGCGACGGCCCGATCGCCGCGGAGACCGGGCGGAGCGAGGTGCCCGGCTCCAGGATCGGCAGCAGCACGTCACCCCAGGTGTAAGCGGGAATCGTCGAGTCCCGGACGACGGGGGAACCGGCGGGCAGCGCCGCGCGCAGCGCCTCCATGACGGCGCGGTGGTCCGGTCCGATCCGTTGCAGGAGGATCTCGCGGGTGCGCCGGGCCGCCTCCGCTGCGGCCGCACACCACCGCTCCCGCCGCACCGCCGTGCCCCCACCGAACGCGGTCAGCACGGCGGCCAGGACCTCGCGTGCGTCACCGGCGATCGCGATCTCGGGTGCGTACACGCGGCCGAACACCTGCGGGTCGGCGTCGACGTGCACCAGGCGGGCCGGGATCGGCAGGGTCCAGCGGGCCGTCCAGGTCTCCCGGAAGTGAGTGCCGACAGCGATCACCAGATCGCTCCCGGCGATCAGCTCCCGCATCGGCTCGCTGGTCGCCGTGGCGCCCAGCGACAGCGGATGGTCCTCGGGGATCGCCCCGCGGCCCTCCACCGAGGTCAGCACGGGCGCACCGGCCGACTCGCAGAGCCGGAGCAGCTCCGATGCCGCACCGGACCGGAGCACACCGCCCCCGGCGACGACGAGTGGCCGCTGCGCGGAGTGGAGCAGCGCGGCGACGCGCGCCACGGCGTCCGGGTTCGCCGTGCCGGGCGGCGCCGGGATGAAGCCGGCCGGGCCCGGTTCCGGTACGGGGCCGTACTGCACGTCGATCGGGATCTCCAGCGCCACCGGGCCCGGGACGGGTGTCCGTGCCCGTTCCGCTGCCCTGAGCAGGTCGTCGCGCAGCCTTCCGGGCAGGTCGGCGAGCCAGGTCGCGCGGGTGACCGCGGACAGCATCTCGGTCTGCCGCGGTGCGTCGTGCAGGCTGCCCATCTGCCGCCATGCGTACCGGCGCTCGTTCTGCCCTGTGATCATCAGTACCGACGTGCCCGCGGACATCGCCTCGAACAGCCCGCCGACGGCGTTCGCCGCCCCCGGCCCGGTCGACGCGACGGCCACACCGAGGCGCCCCGTGACCCGGTGGTAGGCGTCGGCGGCATGCACCGCCGCCTGCTCGTGACGCATCATGATCACGGCGATCCCGGTACGGCGCCGGATCGCGTCGAGCATCGGGAGGTTGTGCACGCTCGCCACCACGAAGACGTGCCGCACCCCGATCTCGGCCAACGTGTCGGCGACGGCGTCACCGCCGGTGTAGGACGTCATGCTCTCCCTCGGTTCCCTCCGTCGGACGGTCCGGCGGCGGGCGGCTGCACCGCGCCGCCGCCGGAGCCGGTCACTCGTTGAACCACTCCGCCATGCGGTCGATGACCGTCTCGCGGTTGTCCGGCCACCAGTCGAGGCCCGGCGGGACGGGACGGTGCACGCCGTCGCCGGCGTTCTCGATCGGTGAGTTCTCGCGGAACTCCTCGTCCACGGTCGCGTGCGGGTTCCCGCCGGCGTAGGCCATCAGCTCGCTGAACCGGCCGCTGTTCTCCCGGTCGGTCAGGTACGCGACCAGCTGCATCGCGTTCTCCCGGTTCGGTGTGCCCCGGGGGACCATGACGTAGTCGGCGACCAGCGCCTGCTGCGACCAGATGTAGTCGATCGGCAGCCCCTCGTCGCGCGCCAGCTTGGCCCGCCCGTTGTAGCAGTCCCCGAACACCGCCTCGCCGCTGGCGACGAGGTTCACGCACTGCGACGACTCCTGGTACACGATGATGTCGTCGCGGATGGTCTCGATCTTGCGGAGGGCGCGTTCGATGTCCAGCGGGTACAGCTCGTCCTGGTCCACGCCGTCGGCGATCAGCGCGGTCGTCAGCAGCGACGTGTAGGTGCCACCGATCCCGTTGAACGCCCGCTTCCCGGGGTAGGTCGTGGTGTCGAACAAGGCATCCGCCCGGGTCTGCGGGGCCTCGGTGACCAGGTCGGTGTTGTAGGTGAGCACGATGCCGAGCACATACAGCGGTACGCCCTGCGGGTAGGCCGGGAACAGCCCCTCGTCGAAGTCCGCGCAGGCCACCACCGCGCAGTCGATCTCTTCCAGGTCCGGGTTGTCCGTCAGGCCGATCTCGGCTCCGTAGTCCATGACGTCCCAGATGACCTGGCCCGCGTCGACCATCTGGGCCAGCTTCGTCGGGGAGGAGCCGGTGTCCTGGGTGATGCCGATACCGGTCTCCTCGGAGAACGGTTCGAAGAACATCGTCGTCATCGCCTCCTGCCCCTGGCCACCCCACCCGACGAAGGTGACGCTCCCCGGCGTGTCGGCCCCCTCCCCCGGGGGTGCCCCGCAGGCGAGCAGCGTCGCGCCCAGCAGGGCCGCGCAGGACGCGGCCGTCAGTTTCGAGATCATCGGGGACTCCTCGGTGGTGTGGTGCCCGACCGGACCGTCGATCCGGTCTACGGGTTCGTGGCGGGGCCGGCGTGTTCGCGCCGGTCAGAAGGCCAGCAGGTTGTCGCGGAACATCGCGTGCTCGTAGCCGGTGCGGACCAGGCCGCGCTGCTGCAGGGCGGGCACCAGCCCGTCGGTGATCTCGGCGACCGTCCGCCTGCTCACGTCGTTCGAGCTGAACAGGAAGCCGTCCCCGCCGACCTCGGCCATCGTCTCGGCCATCCGGGCGGCCACCGAGTCCGGTGTCCCGGCCAGCCGGGTGGTCGCGGCCCTGGCCAGCTCCACCGCGACCTCGCGCAGCGTCCGGCCCTCGCCGGCGACGGCGACGAACTGCTCGAGCACCTGCTGGTGGCCGTTCGTGCGCAGCCCGCTCAGCTCGATCGGACGGTCAAGGTCGTAGGCACCGAAGTCGATGTTGGTCACCTTCGACTGCATGGCCAGGGTGATCTCGGCGTCCGCCAGCGCGGCGAGCTCGCGTTGCCGTACCCGCTCGCGGGCCTCCTCCTCGGTGCCACCGATGACGGGATCGATGATGAACAGCACCTTGATGTCATCGGGGTCGCGGCCGAATGCCGCGGCGTGCCGGCGGACGTCGTCGCGGAAGGCCTTCATCTCCGGGACGGTCTTCGCCATGCACAGCACGGTGTCGGCGTGCCGGGCGCCGAACTCGCGGCCCCTCGGTGATCCGCCCGCCTGCGCGATCACCGGCCTGCCCTGCGGCAACGGGCCGGAGTTCAGTGGCCCCCGCACGGCGAAGTGCTCGCCACGGTGGTCGACCCGGTGGACCCTGGTGTGGTCGGCGAAGATCCCCGCCGCCGGATCGTCGACGACGGAGCCCGGCTCCCAGGAGCCGAACAGTGCCATGGCCGCACGCAGGTACTCGTCGGCGATCTCGTAGCGCTCGTCGTGCTCGGGCATCCCGGGCATGCCGTAGTTCTGCGCGGCGCGGTCCGAGCTGCCGGTCACGACGTTCCAGCCGATCCGCCCGTTCGACAGCTGGTCGAGCGTGCCGATCGCCCGCGCCAGCAGGTAGGGCGGGGTGGCGAAGGTGCCGATCGTCGGCACGATGCCGAGTCGTTCGGTGCGCTGGCTGACCAGCGCCGAGACCACCGTCGGGTCCTGGCGCGGGCTCGAGTGCCCGGCCCGGAGGTAGACGTCCATCGAGCCGCCGTAGGCGTCCGGGACGTACGAGGAGTCCTCGATCAGCAGGTAGTCGAACCCGGCGCGTTCCATGCTGCGCGCCATGTCGACGACCAGGTCCGGGCTCATCCAGTCGCGGCCGATGGAACCGGTGAAGGGGCGCCCCCAGGAGACCGCCGACGAACCGTGCAGGAACCAGGCGAGATGGAACATGTCGGCCATCAGAACTCCAGCAGGTTGTCGCGGAAGGTGGCGTGCGCGTACCGGCTGCGGACCGCCCCGCGCCGCTGCAGCGCCGGGACCAGCCCCTCGGTGATCTCGGCGATGTGCCGCCTGCTCAGCGAGTAGCTCACGAGCAGGAACCCGTCGCCGCCGACCTCCTGCATGACCTCGCACATGCGGCCGGCCACCGAGTCGTGGGTGCCGGTGAAGTCGATGCTGCCCTCCCCGTAGAGGGAGGCCGAGATCTCCCGCAGCGTCGCGTCAGGCTTCGCCCCGGCCCGGGCCACGAAGTTCCCCAGCATGTGCTGGTGGCCGTTGGTGGCGAAGTCGAGCGTGTCGAGCGGCTGGTCCAGGTCGTAGACCGAGAAGTCGATGTTGGTCGTCTTCGCGAGCTGGGAGAACATCCGGATCGCCGCCTGGTCGAGGCCCTCCTGGTGGCGGGCCCTCCGGCGCTGTGTCGCCTCGTCCTCGGTCAGCCCGACCACCGGCGAGGTGAGGAAGAGGACCTTGCAGTCGTCGGGATCGCGACCGGCGGCGACCATCCGTGCCCGCACGTCGTCGCGGAACGCCTTCATCTCCTCGACGCCCTTCGCCGTCGAGACGATGGTGTCGGCGTGTGCCGCGGCGAAGGACTTCCCCGCGGGCGAGCCGCCCGCCTGGGCGATCACCGGTCTGCCCTGCGGGACGGGTCCGGAGTTGAGCGGCCCGCGCACCGAGAAGTACTTCCCGGTGTGGTCGACGGTGTGCACCTTCGCGGGATCGGCGAACACCCCGGCGGTGGTGTCGTCGAGGATCGCGTCCTGCTCCCACGAACCCCACAGCCGGTTGACGACATCGAGGTACTCGTGGGCCCGGACGTACCGCTCGTCGTGCTCGGGCATCGCGTCCCGACCGAAGTTCCGGGCGGCTCCGTCGGAGCTCCCGGTCACCACGTTCCAGCCGATGCGCCCGGCGGAGACCTGGTCCAGGGTCCCCACGAGACGGGCCAGCTGGTACGGCGGGTAGGCGTAGGTACCGAGTGTCGGGACGATCCCGAGGCGGGTGGTCGCCTGGGCGATCACCGCCGCGACCAGCGCCGGGTCCTGCCGGGGAGTCGCGATCGCGTGCCGGAGATAGACCTCGGAGCTGCCGCCGAAGGTGTCGGGGACCCAGCTCGTGTCCTCGAGCAGGACGTAGTCGAATCCCGCTCGTTCCAGCGACCGGGCGACGTCGACCATCAGGTCCGGTCGCATCCAGTCGCGCCCGATGAATCCCGTGTACTCCTGGTTCCAGGCCTGCGCACTGGACCCTTCGAGGAACCACCCGAGGTGGAACATGTCGGTGGACAAGACACCATCTCCTTTCGGTTGCGCGGGTTCGGCGGGCCGCCGTCGTCACGGGGCCGCGGTGATCACGACGCCGCGGCCATGACGACGCTGTGAGCGGGGTCCCAGTCGAGCGTGACCTCGTCGCCGATCGCGAAGTCGTGCGGAACGTCCGGCCCGGCCCGGACGACCAGCTCCCGGCCGCCGGCGTCGTGGACGAGGATCCGCCAGGAGTCCCCGGCGTAGACGGTCGCCGCCACGGTGCCGGGAACGGAACTCCGGTGCGGCGGTGGGCGGTCGGCATCCCGGGACCGCACGGTGACCGACTGCGGCCGGACCATGACCACGGCGGACGCTCCGGGCCGCCACCACCCCGGCCCGGTGGGGAGCAGGACGTGGCCACCCGCGTCGGGCAGGCAGAGCCTGCCCTGCTGTTCGGTGACGGTGCCGCGGAACAGGTTCGACTCCCCGAGGAAGGACGCCGCGACGTCGTTCACCGGTCGGCGGTACAGGTCCTCCGGGGCCCCGTACTGGACGAGGCGGCCCTCGGCGAGCATCGCGATGCGGTCGCTCATGCTCATCGCCTCCTCCTGGTCGTGGGTGACGTTCACGACCGTGAGCCCGAGCTCGCGGCTGATCCGGCGGATCTCGATCTGCATGGACTCCCGCAGCCGGCGGTCGAGCGCACCGAGGGGTTCGTCCATGAGCAGCAGCCGGGGCCTCGCCACGATCGCGCGGGCCAGCGCGACGCGCTGCTGCTGGCCACCCGACAGCTCCTTCGGCAGCCGCCGGCCGAGGTGTCCCAGCTGCACCATGTCGAGGGCCTCGGCGACCCGCGCCCGGCGTTCGGCCCGCGGGGTCCGCTGCATCCGCAGGGGGAAGGCCACGTTCCGTTCGACGCTCAGGTGCGGGAAGAGCGCGTAGTCCTGGAACACCATGCCGATGTGCCTGCGGTGCACCGGGACCCCGGAGATCTCCTGACCGTCGATCCGGATCCCGCCGAGCGTGGCCGGGACGAACCCAGCGAGGATCCGCAGCAGAGTCGTCTTGCCGGAGCCGGAGGCACCGAGCAGCGTGACGAACTCACCCGCGGCGATGGTCAACGAGACGTCGTCGACGGCGCGGAAGGCTCCGTACTCCTTGACGATGCCGTCGAGTCGCACCGCCGCACCGCCCGGTGCCGTGCCGTCCTCGCCCGATGTGGCCGCGGTCGCGGCCGGATCACCCGGCCGCACGTCGGTTCGCGTCATGACGGGCTCCGATCTTCGTGACGACGTGCCGCACGCGGCGCCGCATCCACGGGACGACGGCCAGGCTGAGGCTGGCCAGGATCGAGATGAAGGTGACCAGGGAGGCGACCGCCGAGGTCGCGGGTGACACCCCCTCCTGGATCTCGCCCCACATCACCACCGGGACGGTCCGGAAGCCCGGGGTGACGAGGAAGAGCGCGACTATGACCTCCTCCCACGAGCTGATGAAGGCGAGCACGCCGCCGATCACCGCGGACGGGGCCACGATCGGGACGGTGATCCGGAGCAGCACCGACCAGTGGCCGGCACCCGCCGCCCGGGCCGCGTCCTCGACGTTCCGGTTCATGCCGGTCAGCGCGGCCAGGACGTTGATGAAGACGTACGGCACGCCGAGGGTGGCGTGTGCCAGCGCCATCCCGGTGGCGTTGCCGGTCAGGCCGAGCCGCACGTACACGACGTAGATGCCGAGCGCGGCGACCACCAGCGGGACCACCAGCGGGGTGAGCGCGAGCCCGGTGACCAGACCGCGGGGCACTCCGTGGCCGCGGGCGGCGGCGACCGCCAGCACCGTGCCGACGACCATCGCGACCATCGCGGCCGAGACACCGACGACGAAGCTGTTGCGGAACGCGGCCACCAACCGACGGTCGGTGAGGACGTCCTCGTACCACCGCAGGGAGAAGCCGTCGGGCGGGAAGCTCAGCAGCTCCCCGGAGGTCACCGACGTCCCGATCACCACGACGGTCGGGAAGGCGAGAATCGCCGCGAGCCCGAGTGCGACGGTGCCGGTGAGCCGGCCGGCCCGGATCATCCGCGCTCCCGCGCCCGGTCGATCCCGAGGATCCGGCCGACTCCGACGAACCTGCCCGCGGCGAGCAGGACCACCAGCACGGAGACCAGCAGCAGCACCGACATCGCCGAGGCGACCTCGGGCCGGTAGAGCTCCTCCAGCTGGATGACGATCGCGTTCCCCACGTACAGGTCGCCCGTCCCACCCAGGATCTGGGGCGTGATGTAGAAGCCGAGCGCGAGGATCAGCACGAGCGTCGCGCCGGCGAACGCTCCTGGGGCGGTGAGCGGCAGGGTCACGTGCAGGAACGCACGAGCCGGCGACGCGCCCATCCCGCGGGCCGCGAGCAGCAGCCCCGGCCCGAGGCTGCGGATGTTCGCGTAGAGCGCGAGCGTGCTCAGCGGCGCGAGGATGTGGACCATGCCCACGTACACCGCGAACTTCGTCCTCGCGAGGCGCAGCGGCTCGTCGACGACGCCCAGGGAGAGGAGCAGCTGGTTGAGCAGCCCGGTGTCGTTGAGGATGATCTGCCAGGAGTAGGTCCGCACCAGCAGGCTCGTCCAGAACGAGATCAGCAGCGCCGCGATCAGCGCGATCCGTACCGCCCGCGACGAGTAGACCATGCAGTAGGCGTACGGATAGCTGACGACGAGGCAGGCGACGGTGACCACCACGGCCATCTCCACCGTGTTCCGGACGGCCCGCCGGAACAGCGGGCTCTCGATCGCCGTCAGGTAACCGGCGAAGCCGTCCTCGGCGCTGAACACGACGATGGCGACGATCGCGCTGCCGAACGCGAGCAGCAGGAACGCCATCCCCACCAGTCCGACAGCGGCCGCGAAGTCCACCGACGCTCGCCGCCGGGGCCGGCGGCGCCCGTCCGGGGGCTCCGGGGGCCCGCTCACCGCCTCGACGGCCGGTGCGCTCACGACGCTCGTCCCGGCACGCCGGTCGAGCACGGCCGCGGCCGGTCGGGGATATCCACGACTTCCATCGTTGCACCCTTCAACTCACGCCAGATTGACGGCAACGAACCCGGTAGCGAGTAATATTCACCGAACATCGGAGGCTGTCCAGGGGATGTTGTAGTCGTAGCCTCGACGACACGTGGCCACAACACACCGCCGGAGCGGCGGACCCCGATCGACCACACACCGGTCGGCGACACCGGCGCGCGGGATCGGAGCCCGCGGGCCGGTCACACCCGGGAGTAGCCTCCGCTCATCCTGACGATCCGAGGAGCGCGATGAACCGGTACGCGATGGACGACATCGACGAGGCGATCGTCGGGCTCCTTCGCGAGGACGGCCGCATGACCTTCACCAGGATCGGGGACACGGTCGGCCTCTCGACGGACGCGGTCCGGGTACGGGTGAACCGGATGACCTCGGACGGCGTGCTGCGCGTCATGGGCCTCGTCTCCCCCGAGGCGCTCGGGTACCACACCGTCGGCTCGCTCCTGCTCGGCGTGCGCGGTCGCCTCCAGCCGGTGATCCGGACGCTGACCGAGCACCCCAACGTCAGCTTCCTGGCCCAGCTGATCGGCGACCGCAACCTGTTCTGCGGTCTCGTCGCCCGGAACGACACCGAGCTGGCGACCGTGGTCGACGACCTGGTCGTACAGCACGGGACGATCCAGGACGCCGAGCTCGTCCGGACCCTCGACGTGGTCAAGTGGTTCGACCTGCCCGGGGCGCGAACGCCTCGGCCCGCACCGGACCCGGCATCCCTGGACGAGATCGACACCGCCCTGCTGCACCGGCTCGTGGAGAACCCGCGCGCCTCCTACCGGGAGCTGGAGGCCTCTCTCGACCAGCCGTACTGGATCGTCCGTGCCAAGACCAAGCGCCTGTTCCACGAGGACCACATCCGGGCCACCGCGACGGTCGACCGGGTCTCGACCATCCCCGACATCCAGGCGCTTCTGCGGCTGAAGATGCGCGGCGACGTCGGATCCGGGCTCGACCGGATCGCCGCGATCCCGCAGGTGCGGCTCCTGGTGCTCAACGCCGGCAGCGAGTGGCTCGTGAGCGGGGAGGTCATCTGCACCGACGGCTACGAGCTGGCCAACCTGCTGGAGGAGCTGCTGTCCATCCCCTCGGTGGTGGACGTGCGCAACTTCGTCTACTCACACGTCCACCGGCTGTCGACACCGTTCCGGTACGGCATCAACCTCCGGCGAAACGTGCAAGGAGAACGCGTCCGATCAACGATGTGAGCGCCTGACGCACGCATACTTGACTGTTCGGCGTCAATCTGCGCGTACTTGTGTGACCGCAGCGACCCGCGCCGCGGCGACAGGAGCAGCACACCCATGATCGATCTGACCGATTCGACGGGTTCCCGATACGAGATCGTCGGCAGCTACGCGCGCGGCCGCCGGGTGGGCGACCACGTCTACGTCTCCGGGTCGGGTGCGGTCGACCCGGACGGCGCGATCCAGCATCCCGGTGACATGCACGGTCAGGCCGTCTACACCTTCGCCAAGATCGCCGCGACCCTGGAGCGGCTCGGCGCGTCGATGGCCGACGTCGTGCGGACCCGTGCCTACTTCGCCGACATCGCCCTCGCCGAGGAGTACGTCCGCGCACACGGCGAGACCTTCGCGGGCATCCTGCCCGCCGCGACCGGCGTGGAGGCGCGACTGGCCGTGCCGGGAATGCTGGTCGAGATCGACGTCGACGCCATCGTCCGCCCGCCCGCCTGACGACACGGAGTCCGGTGCCGAGCGTTG
>NZ_BAAAJK010000001.1:577050-611953 GCF_039526905.1 Pseudonocardia kongjuensis
CTCGCAACGCTCGGCTGCGGTAACCCGTCGGTTGGTCAGGCTGTGGCGACGGCGGCTCCTTGGACGGCTGCGGCTAGCGACTCCATCTCGGCCGCGAAGGTGTCCGCCGTCGTCGCCTCCGACTCGAAGATCGTGGTCGCCGAGCCGACGGTCGCGCCGCAGAACCCGAAGATCCCGCTCTCGACCTGCACCCGGAGCGCCTCGGTGTAACCGTGCCGCCGGTACCCGTCGGCGTCCCCGCCGGCGATCGGGACCAGGTGCACGGTGGTACCGGTCAGCCGGGGCGTGATCCCCTGCTCCACCGAGTGGTCGAACGCCCAGCCGTTCACGAAGACCCGGTCGATCCAGCCCTTCAGCAGGGCCGGCATCGACCACCAGTACACCGGGAACACCAGGACCAGCCGGTCGGCGCGGTCGATCCGCCGCTGCTCGGCGACCACGTCGGCCGGGGCGGGGGCGGCACCGTGGTAGTGGCGGACGTCGTCGATGGTGAACGCGGGATCGAACCGCTCCCCCGCGAGGTCCGCCGTCTCGACCGATCCGCCCGCGCCCTCGGTCGCCCCGGCGATCTCCCGGGCGACCGCGTGGGTCAACGACCGGGGATCGGGATGAGCGACCACCACGAGGGTGTGCTGCCGTGCCTGCTCTGCTCTGCTCACGTGGTCGATCGTCGCCACCCGGGTCCCGCCGGGACATGGGCCGGACACCGGAGTTGCTGTCCCATCGTCTGCACGGACCGGGGCGCCCGGCTCGTCCGGTCCCCCACCCGTCGTGGCAGGTCGGGCCCTGGGGCGGGGGTGGTGGGGTGCGGTCCACTCGGTGTCCGCTTGTTCGCCTCATGAGGAGACAGAGCCATGGGACTCATCACCGTCGGTACCGAGAACAGCACCCCGGTCGAGCTGTACTACGAGGACCAGGGGGACGGGCAGCCCGTCGTCCTCATCCACGGCTACCCGTTGAACGGGCACAGCTGGGAGCTCCAGACCCGCGAGCTGCTCGCCGCCGGATACCGGGTCATCACCTACGACCGGCGGGGCTTCGGGCGCTCGTCGAAGGTCGGTACCGGCTACGACTACGACACGTTCGCCGCCGACCTGAACACCCTGCTGGAGACGCTCGACCTGAGCGACGTCGTCCTCGTCGGGTTCTCCATGGGCACCGGCGAGCTGGCCCGCTACGTGTCCCGGTACGGCGACGGCCGGGTCGCGAAGCTCGCGTTCCTGGCATCCCTGGAGCCGTTCCTGGTGGCCCGCGACGACAACCCGGACGGCGTGCCGCAGGACGTGTTCGACGGGATCGAGGCCGCGGCGAAGGGCGACCGGTACGCCTGGTTCACCCAGTTCTTCGACAACTTCTACAACCTCGACGAGAACCTGGGCAGCCGGATCAGCCAGGAGGCCGTCACCGGCAGCTGGAACGTCGCGGTCGGCAGCGCGCCGGTGGCGGCGTACGCCGTGGTCTCCTCGTGGATCGAGGACTTCCGGGCCGACGTCGAGGCGGTCCGGGCCGGCGGGAAGCCGGCCCTGATCCTGCACGGCACCGCGGACCGGATCCTGCCGATCGACGCCACGGCGCGCCGGTTCCGGCAGGGGCTGCCCGACGCGCAGTACGTCGAGATCGACGGCGCCCCGCACGGCCTGCTCTGGACCCACGCCGACGAGGTCGGCACGGCGCTGCTCGGCTTCCTCGGGTCGGCCGCGCAGGACCGCCCCGCGGTCGCCGCGGCGTCGGCCCGCTGACTCCGGAGGGCTCCGTCCGCGGTCACGCTCGGCGGCATCGGTGTCCACCCGGCCGTCCGTCGCCCTGACCGGCGTCGGCGTCCCGGTCCGCGGCCGGGGTCACCGCCGCCGGGCCGCCGCCCCGGCTCCCGGGTGCGGCGCACCCGTACCGGCACCTCTGGGGAGCGGTGCCGGTACGGCGTGCGGCGGTGGGTGCGGACCGGTCAGCCCGCGGTGCGGACCGGACCGGCGGCGGCCCCGCCGTCCTGCCGCGCCCGGGACGGGGTGCGGCCGGTCCAGCGCAGGTAGGCCCGGCGGAACTCGCGGGCGTCGCTGAACCCGACCTCGGCCGCGACCGCGCTGATCGGCACCGACGACCGGGCCAGCAGGAGCGTCGCGCGCCGCTCGCGGACCCGGTTCGCGATGTCGCGGAACCGCACGCCCGACTCGGACAGCCTGCGGTGCAGGGTCCGCTCGGTGACGTGCAGCCGTTCGGCGACGTCGCGCATGCTCAGCGGTCGCCGGAGGTGCCCGGCCATCATCATCTCGATCGAGGCGACCAGGTCCGACGGCGGCTCACCCTGGGCCGACATCGTCCGGCACGCCTCGAGCGCCGCCCGCCGGGTCGGCTCGTGCGCGGTCGCGAGCCGCCTGCGCAGCAGCGCCGACGGCAGGACCAGGGAGTTCGTCGCGGACCGGAAGCCGACCGGGCACCGGAAGGTCCGCCGGTAGTGCGCGGCGTGGACGGGCGGCGGGTAGGTCAGCGCGACCCGGGACGGCACCCAGGACTGCTCTCCCAGCATCGACCGGATCATGACCAGGGTGCTGGTGAGCGCCTCCTCGCACAGGAACGCCACCAGGTCCGGGTCCGGCCAGCGTTCGCGGAACCGGATCGCGGTGTGCTCCCCGAGGTCCTCCAGCTCCATGTCGAGCAGGCTGCCCGCCGTCTGGTGCAGCTCCTCGGCCAGGGCGAGCGCATCGCCGAGGGTCCCGGAGGCCCGCATCGCGACGCCGAGCAGCCCGAACGACAGCAGCGCGTCCCGCTCACCGATCTCGATGCCCAGCGGGCCCCGGTCCAGCGCCGGGAGTGCCCGGCGCAGCACCGTCCGGACCTGGTGCAGGGACACCAGCACGCCCGGGGCCTGCAGCAGGCCGGGTTCGAGGCCGGTCCCGGAGAACCACGGGATGACCGACGATCCCTCCCGGCGCCCGACGTCGAGGACCCCGGTGAGGACCGTCGGGGGGATCACGGCCCTGCCCGCGGGATCGAGCACTGCATCGACCGACGTCATCGGTGTCCTTCCTGTTCGTACGGCCCACGACGGGCCGGACCGGCGGAGCGGGGGTACTCCGCGCCGACGCCAGCGTCGTCGGGGAGCCGGTGGAGCCGCGTCGGTAGAACCCACGTAGGTGCCCCGCCGGCCGCACCGGTCCGGTCCGCCCCCCGCCGTGACCGGTCGCGCCCTGGGTGCGACGGCGCCCCGGATCGTCTACTCGTGCCGGTTCACCGACGACGGCCGCGGCGACCGGATCCCGAGAGGACCCCCATGCCCACCATCCTCAGCCACACGATCGACATCCAGGCTCCCGCCGACCGGGTCTGGGCGGTCCTCACCGACACCGCCGCCTACCCCACCTGGAACCCGTTCATGACCAGGCTCGAGGGGGATCTCGTCGTCGGCGCGCGGCTCGCGGTGACCGTCGTCCCACCCGGCGGGAAGCCGAACAACTTCTCCCCCACCGTCACCGAGGTGGAGCCCGGCCGCAGGCTCGCCTGGCTCGGCCGGCTGCTCGCCACCTGGATCTTCGCCGGCGCGCACTCCTTCGAGGTCCGCCCGCTCGGCCCCGGCGCCACCCGGTTCACCCAGTCCGAGCGGTTCTCCGGACTGCTCGTCCCGCTGCTGCGCAGCACGTTGCGCTCCACCGAGGCGGGCTTCGCGGCGATGAACACGGCCCTGGCCGAGCGGGCCGAGACCGGCGTCCGCCACTGACCCGGTCCGCAGGCCGGTGTCCCGTGGGGCCGTGACCGGCCGGTCAGGCCCGGGCGGCCTGCACGGCCCGGACCGCCTCGTCGTGCCAGCCGCGGGCGATCGGCTCCAGCGCCTCGAAGGCGCCCGGCGGGGTCCCGGGCAGCTCCCGGCCGGCGTCCCGGATCCGGCCGAGCACCGCATCGGCGGCCGAGTCCGCCTCCGCGGTCAGCGCCGGCAGGTCCACCCCGGTCAGCACGCCGTCGCGCTTGACGATCCGGCCGTCCACCAGCACCGTCCGTACGTCGGCGGCGGTCGTCTGGAAGGCCAGCGTGGCGTACGGGTCGATCCGTGGGTGCTGCTCGACCGCTCCCCCACCGACCAGCTGCAGGTCGGCCCGCTTGCCCGGGGTCAGCGAGCCGATCCGGTCGCCGAGCCCCAGCGCGTCGGCGGCGTTCACGGTGACCCAGCGCAGGGCCTCCTTGGCGGTGGTCGTGACGGCCTCGGGCATCGCGTTCGCCCGGTTCACCGCCTCGGTGGCGTCCCAGCGGTCGAAGGCCAGCCCGAACCGCAGCTCGTGCCAGAGATCGCCGGAGTTCAGCGAGATGACGTCCGCGGACAGCGTCGGGGCGAGCCCGTGCCGGCGGCACCGCTCGAAGACCGGCCGGCCCATGCCCATGTTCAGCTCGGTCTCGACCGAGATCGACACCTTGCCGCCGCTGCGGGCCAGGGCGCTCCACTCGTCGTCGTCGAGGGTGTTGCAGTGCACGTGCACCATGTCCGGGCCGAGCAGGCCGAGCGCGTCCAGCTCGGTGACGCCGCCGGTCAGGACACTGCCCCAGACGCAGCCGGTGTGGTTGACGATCAGCGCCCGGCGCTCGCGGGCGGCGGCCAGCTCGGCGACCGTCCGGTCCCACGGCAGGCCGAACAGCTCCGAGAGCGAGACCCCGAGCGTGAGCAGCCCGTCGGAGGCGAAGTAAGTGTCGGCGATCCGGTGGAAGTCGGCGAGCCGCGCGGCATGGTCCCCGAACCGGCTGGCCTCGGGGGAGCTCTCGAAGAACCCGTAGCAGAACGCCGCGCGGATCCCGGTGTCCCGCAGTCCCAGCACGGCCGCGTCGGAATGGTCGGGCGTGTTGTTGCAGTGCGAGAAGTCCAGCAGGGTGGTCACCCCGGCGTTCAGCGCGTCGAGGGCGCCGAGCCGGTTGCCGAGCCGCACGTCGTCGGCGGTGTAGGCGGGCGAGATCGCGAGCCGGATCCCGAAGTAGTAGTCGCCGAGCGTCCAGTCCCCGCAGATCCCGCGGACCAGCGACTGCCAGGTGTGCCGGTGGGTGTCCACCAGGCCGGGCAGCACCAGATGGCCGCTCGCATCGATCACCTCGGCATCGGTCACCTCGGGATCGGTGGGTGACGGGCCGACGGCGACGATCGTCCCGTCCTCGACGAGGACGTCGCCGGTGGGCAGGTCGCCGAGCGCGGGATCCATCGTGAGGACGTGGCCACCGCGGATCAAGGTGCGTGTCATCGGGCCAGCGTGGCCGCGGGCCGGGCGCCAAGCATGTGCCGAAGAGGTTGCGATCCGGACGCCCGGGCGTCGTACCATCGCGCGAGGGTTCACGAGGTGGTGAGGGACATGGACGTCCGCGCTCTCCGGTACGCGGTCACCCTGTCCCGCACGCTCCACTTCGGACGTGCTGCGCAGGCGCACTTCATCGCCGCGCAGCCGTTCGGCCGCCGCATCCAGGCGCTCGAACGGGAGATCGGCACGCCGCTGTTCGCCCGCACCAGCCGCCGGGTCACGCTGACCCCGGCCGGCGAGCATTTCCTGCCGCGGGCCGCCACCGTCCTCGCCCAGCTCGACGCGCTCGTCGAACAGGTGGAGGGCCCGCCGCACGACTCGACGCTGCTGCGGATCGGCGTGCTCGGGTTCGGGTTGGCCGACCTGTGGCCGACCGTGCGCGCGCTGGTCGAGGCCCGCTGCCCGTCGCTGGACCTGGTCAGCGTGGAGCTCGACTGGGAGAACCAGTACGACGCGCTGCGGTCCGGCGAGGTCGACGTCGCCCTCGTGCACGATGTGGGCGGGGCGGACGACCTGGTGCTCGACCGGGCGCTGCAGCTGGACCGGTTCGCCGTGGTGCCGGCCGGTTCCGAGCTGGCCGACGCCGAGCGGCTCACCTTCGCCGACGTCGCCGACCACCGTTGGGTCGCCCCGGTCGGTCCCCAGCCCGGGCTGGCCGACTGGGGGGCCGCCGGCGACGGCCGCGGGCGGGTGGCGGTGCGCTCCCCCTCGGGTGTCCCCACAGCGGTCGCGACGAGCGGGCGGCTGGGGCTGCACGCCGAACCCGCCCGCCGGTACTTCCCGCACCCCGGGGTCCGGTACGTACCACTGGAGGGACCGAAGGCGGGCATCGCGGTCGCCAGCCGCCCGGCGGACCGGCGCGAGGCGGTGGCGGTGTTCCGGGCCGCGGCCCGCGCGGCGGCCACCGCGGATCGCAACCTGATCGGGCCATGATCCGGTGGGCGGTCCCGGCCAGAGTGATGCCATGCGATGGAGCAGCTACGCCGAGGCGGACGGCACGGAACGCGCGGCGGTCTGGCGGGACGGCCGGCTGCACCCGGCGGACGCACCCCTGATCGACCTGCTCGGCACGCTGGACGAGGCCGCCGCCCGGGTGCCGGCCGGGCCGGGGATCGACCCGGACACCGTGCGGCTGCTGCCACCGGTGCCGCGGCCGCCGTCGGTGCGGGACTTCATGGCGTTCGAGGAGCACGTGGTCACCGCGAGCGCCGCGATCGGGCTGCAGGTCGATCCGCTCTGGTACCGGCAGCCGGTCTTCTACTTCACCAACCCGGCAGCGTTGCGCGGCGCGCACGACCCGGTGCCGGTCGCCCCGGGCAGCGCGGCGTTCGACTACGAGCTGGAGATCGCCGCCGTGATCGGCCGGGAGGGCGCCGACCTCTCCCCCGCCGAGGCGGTGGCGCACGTCGCCGGGTACACGCTGTTCTGCGACTGGAGCGCCCGCGACCTGCAGGCCGAGGAGATGCGGCTGAACCTCGGGCCGGCCAAGGGCAAGGACTCGGCGTCCAGCTGCGGGCCGTGGATGCTGACCCCGGACGAGCTGCCCGCGGCCGCCGCGATGACGGCCGCGGTGAACGGCCGCCGGTACAGCGCGGGCCGCCTCGACGCCCTGTACTGGAGCTTCGGCGAGATGATCGCCTACGCCTCGCGCGGCACCCGGGTGCTGCCCGGCGACCTGATCGGCAGCGGCACCGTCGGCACCGGCTGCATCCTCGAGCTGTCCCGGGTGCACGGCGCCGACGCCTACCCCTACCTGGTCCCCGGTGACCGGGTCCGGCTCGAGATCGACGGGCTCGGCGCGATCGACGCACCCGTCGTCCCGGGCGCACCGGTCCGTCCGCTGCGGAAGGAGCACGCATGAGTGCGCACACCCACGACATCACCGTCCCCGGCCCGCCGCGGCTGGAGGAGGTCTCCGACGGCATCCACGCCTACGTGCAGCCGGACGGCACCTGGTGGATCAACAACACCGGCTTCGCGGTCGGCCCGCAGGGCGTGGTCGCGATCGACTCGTGCTCCACCGAGCGCCGCACCCGGGCCTTCGTCGACGCCATCGGCTCGGTCACCGCGGCACCGGTGCGGACCCTGGTCAACACCCACCACCACGGCGACCACACCTTCGGCAACGCGCTGTTCGACACCGCGACCATCGTCGCGCACGAGCGGGCCCGCGCGGAGATGATCGCCTTCGGGCCGCCGCGCGAGCTGCCGTTCTGGCAGAACCCGGACTGGGGCGACCTTCCGCTCGATCCGCCGTTCCTGACCTTCACCGACGGCGTCACGCTGCACCTGGGCGAGCTGCGGGCCGAGGTCCGCCACGTGGGGACGCCCGCGCACACCACCAACGACTCGCTGGTCTGGTTCCCCGAGCGCGGCACCCTGTTCTGCGGCGACCTGGTGTTCAACGGCGGCACCCCGTTCCTGCTGATGGGGTCGGTCGCCGGCGCCGTCGACGTGCTGGAGAACGTGGTGGCGCCGCTCGGCGCGACCACCACCGTCCCCGGCCACGGCCCGGTCTTCCACGGCCACGGCCCGCTCGACGACACCCTGGACTACCTGCGGTTCGTGCTCGATCTGGCGGCCAGGGGCCGGGCCGCCGGGGTCACCCCGCTGCAGGCCGCGCGGGACACCGATCTGGGCCGCTTCGCCGGCTGGCCGGACGCCGAACGGATCGTCGGCAACCTGCACCGCGCCTACGCCGAGCTGGGCGGCCTGGACCGCGGCGGGGCGATCGACGTGTTCGCGGCGCTGGGCGACATGGTCACCTACAACGGCGGCACGCCCCTCACCTGCCTGGCCTGACGGCGATGCCGCGCTCCCGGGGAGATCTGCGTCGCGACGCCGGCCAGGGTGGAGAAGTTGTAGCGCACGATCGCGCTGGAGGCGCTGGTCGAGCCCTCGCCGGGACCACCGGCCCGGTCGACGACGGTCACCCGCCGGCCCGCCCTGGCCAGTTCCAGCGCGATCGCCGAGCCGATCACACCGGCCCCGATCACCACCGCGTCCGCACCGGTCCGCGTGCCCACCGCCACCACCGTCCTCTCCGTCCCCGACCGTCACCGTCCCGGTGACGGGCCGAGTCCGGGTCGGCGGGGGTGCCGGAGCAGCCGCGGATCGTCACGTCCGGGAACGGACGCGCACGACATCGGTCGCCCGCACCGACGACCGACGGCACGGGGTGCAGATGGAGGCCGACGTCCGCTGACCGGGCCGGCCCCGCATACCGGCGGCGCCGGGACCGGCCCCGCCGCCCGTCAGAGCACGACGAACAGCATCGACAGCAGCGGCCCGATCACGATCATCGCGATCCCCCAGGCCAGCAGCCACCGGAAGACCTTCGTCCGGTCCTCCTCCGGGGTCGCGGCGACCGTGAGCGCACCGACCGAGCTGAACGGGCTGGTGTCGGTCAGCTTGATCGACAGGCAGATGGCGATCACCACCCCGGTCGCCGGCAGGCCGCCGACGGCGATCAGCGGGATCGCCAGGGTCACGCCGGTGCCGATCGCGGCCGGGCTGGCGGCGAACATCGAGATCAGCGCGAGCCCGAGGCAGATCACCAGGATGGCCAGCAGCGGCGAGCCGATCCCGCCCAGCGCGTCGCCGAGCCGGTCGAACGTGCCGACCCGCTGCATCACGCCGATGTAGGTCATCAGCCCGCAGACCAGCAGGATGATCGGCCAGGCGATGCCGTCCGTCGAGTTCGGACGCGGGAACAGCACGTGCAGCAGCAGGCCGACGCCCAGCGCCAGCGCCCCCAGGTCGAAGCCGAGGCCCAGCGCGCCGACCAGGACGACGGCCAGGCCGGCCAGGGTGCAGGCCACCGGCAGGTCGATCGGCGCCCTGGCCGGACCGGCGGTGTCGGTCCCGGCGGCGTCGTCGGCCCGGTCGGGACCGTCGGCCAGGTCGGGACGGTCGATGCCGGCCGGGCCGGCCCCGCCCACCCCGACCGCCACCGGCCGGGCCGCCTCGACCGGCGTCCGCCGCCGGAGCAGGACCGCCTGCACCGCGACGACCGCGGTGGCGATCACCGTGTTCCCGACGACCATGCCGGCGAACAGGCCGAGCGGATCCGGCTCGATGCCGCCGTTGGCGAGGCTCTCGTTGGCGATGATCGCCAGGACGTTCACCGGCGAGAAGCTCCCCGCACCCACCCCGAGCAGGATCACCAGACCGGTGGTGAACGAGGGGATGCCGCACTCCCGGCCGAGCCTGATCGCGACCGGGGCGAGTACCGCGATCGCGGCCTGCGACGGCGCCCCCAGCGCGGTCAGGAACACCGCACCGGTGTACGCACCGACCGGCACCGCGAGGCCCCGGCCCTGCACCAGTGTCGACGTCGCGCCGACCAGCCAGTCCATCGTCCCGTTGCTGCCGGCGACCGAGAACAGATAGGTCACGCCGAGCAGCAGCAGGAACAGCGAGATCGGGAACCCGGACAGCAGCTCGGAGACGTCCTCGTCGCGCAGGTACAGGCTGCCGAGCAGGAAGCTGGCCAGCAGGCCGAGCGCCCCGATGTTCGCCTTCGTGGTGGTCCCGATGACGAACACCGCCAGCAGCAGCAGGCTGCTGACCAGGTCCACGGTGGTCATCGCGGACACCCCGGGCGTCGGACGGGGAGCGGATCGAACGGCATGCGGTCCTCCTTGACGGCGATGCTCCGTGACACGGTCCGCGGGTACGGAACCGTGGGGTGCGCGTCGGGCGCCGGCGCTGCGGCCCGTGCATTAGTTTGTATACGTACGATCGACGACGAAGCTAGAGACCCCACCCGGTGGACGTCAAGTGCCCGAACCGCCTACGCCGGATGCACGCACGCCGCGGAAGTCGGCCCTCCGAGCACGGCGACCGCGGCAGGACCACCAGCCGTCGCACGGGAGCCACCGGGAGAAGCCACTCTCCGGCCCGCCGAACCCGTGGCCCCCGAAAGGGCCGAGCCACGAGAAGACCAGTACGCGGCACGCGCCGCGCACCGTGCACGGCATTCGCAATTTGCGGGAGCGACCGTTCGCATCTCATTTCGTGACAGGCATAGCGTCCTCGGCGACTTCGCTACGCTTTCCGGATGGAACCGGGAGCATGGGCGGACTGGGTCAACGCCGTCGGGACCTTCCTCACCTTCGGCGGCGCAGTCTTCGCCGGCGTGGTCGCTTTCCGCAGTTACCGGACACAACGGGCAGCCATGGACAGGCAGCTCACCCGGTACGCCGAAGAGGAGCGACGTCGCCACGACGAGCAGCGTTCGAACCAGGCGAGCAGGGTCGCGTTCTGGATCTACCGTGGCCGCTACCGCTGGTACGTGAACGGCGCGAATACCAGCGGACTCCCCGTCTTCCGTCTCGTCCTCCGCGTGTACTGCGACGACCCGGAATTCTCCGTCGCGGTCGAGCGCGGCACCCAGGGACCCGACGACAGCGGACGAAGCAGAAAGCTCAGCAACGCACTGGAAACCGTGTTGGCAGAGCGCGGCGCGCTCGACGTCGACCCGGCGGGAGTCCACATCGACATCGCGTTCACAGACGCCGCCGGGGTGCGATGGCTTCGCACGGAGGACGGCCGGCTGCGCATCGTCGACGACTCGTTCATGTTCCCCGACGTGGAAGAACGCCTCGTCGATCGCCTCGTTCCCGTGCGGACCGACGAGCAGTGACACGCTGCGTACGGCCCCTGTCCCGGCCGCACCGGCTTCGCCCTGAACGGCATGGTGCCCACACCGCCCCGGAGAAGGTCGTCGGAGCGCTCCACAGGTGCTCGGCGTGAACACCCGGCCGGGTTGCGCCGGCATGTGATCCGCGTCGCAGCCACCTGGACCCCGACGTGACGTCGGGGTGTTGCCTCGTCGTCCCCGGCACCCGACGAGGAGGTCCCATGACCGACCAGGCCGACCGCATCCGGCTCACCGACGCCGACTACGCCCGTGCCGAGCAGATGCTCGCGCCCTACCGGGCCCGGCTGGTCCCGACCGCCGCCGTCGTACCGCAGTGGTCGGCCGACGGCACCCGGTTCCGGTACCGCTCCGGCGGGCGGTACGTCCTGGTCGATCCCGCCGCGGGCACCCGGCGGGACGCGTTCGACCACGAGCGGCTGGCCGCCGCGCTGTCGGAGGCGTCCGGGCACGCGGTGGCGGCCGACGACCTGCCGCTCACCGCGGTGGAGTTCGACCTCCCCGGCCGGGATCCGGACGTGGTCCGGTTCTCCGCCCTCGACGCCGGATGGGAGTGGTCGGACCGGGCCGGGACCTGCACACCGGTCGAGGCGGCCGGTCCGCCGGTGGGGCCGGGCGAGATCCTGTCACCGGACCGGACCCTGGTGGCGTTCCGGCGGGACGGCGACGTGTGGGTGCGCAGCCGGGACGGCCGCGAGGAGTTCGCGCTCACCGACGACGCCGAACCGCACCACGACTACGGCGGCTTCCCCGAGGCCGGGACGAAGCTCAAGCTCCCCCTGCTGGGGATGGGCTCGCTGCTGGTGGCCGAGTGGTCGCCGGACTCCACCCGCCTGATCACCCACCGGATCGACCAGCGCGGGCTGCCCGAGCAGGTGCTGGTCGAGGCCGCACCGGAGGGCGGAGGCAGGCCGGTGGCGCACCGCATCCGCTACCCGATGCCCGGCGACGACGCGCAGGCGACCGTGACGTGGCACGTGCTCGACGTGCGCACGAGGCAGAACGTGGCGGCGTCGGGCGGGCCGGAGGTGCTCGGCCAGTACAACCTCGCCCGGCGGTGGTGGACCGGGGAGGACGGCGCGGCGGTGCACGTCCTGCACCAGTCGCGCGACGGCCGCACCCTGGAGCTGCGCCGTCTCGATCCGGCCACCGGTGAGCTGACGACGCTGATCACCGAGACCGGCCGGACCAGGGTCGATCCCTCGCCGTACCTGCACGTCCCGCCGCTGGTGCGGGTGCTGGACTCGGGCGAGATCCTCTGGTGGTCGCAGCGCGACGGCTGGGGCCACCTGTACCGCTACTCCGCCGACGGCGAGCTGCTCGGCCGGGTCACCGGCGGGCAGTGGCTGGTCCGCCGGGTCCTGTGGGTCGACGAGGACCGCGGCCGGGTGTGGTTCCTGGCCTGCGGGCTGAACGACGACCCCTACCTCCGGCAGATCTGCCGGGTGGATCTCGACGGCGGCGGGTTCGTCCGGATCACCGACGACGATCTCGACCACGACGCGGTCGCCCCGCCCCGGGGCGGCTACCTCCTCGACCGCGCCTCGACCGTCAGCATTCCGCCCCGCGCACGGGTGCTCGGCGACGACGGCCGGGTGCGCGTCGAGCTCGAGGCCCCGGACACGGCCGCGCTGGAGGCGGCCGGGTGGAGCCCGCCCGAGCGGTTCCGGACGACCGCGGCCGACGGGCGTACGCCGATCCACGGGCTGCTGTGGCGCCCGCACGGCTTCGACCCGGCGCGGCGCTATCCGGTCGTCGACCACAGCTACCCCGGACCCAACATCCACCGGGCCTCGCCGGCGTTCGGCGACCTGTTCACCGGCGAGCCCGAGGCGCTGGCCGCGCTCGGGTTCGCGGTCGTCGCGCTGGACGGCCGGGGCACCCCGGTGCGCAGCGCGGCGTTCCTCGACCAGTCCTACGGCGATCGCGGCGTCACCGCGGCACTCGACGACCACGTCGCCGCCATCCGCGAGCTGGGCCGGCGGCACGCCTGGCTGGACACCGGCCGGGTCGGGATCACCGGCCACTCCGGCGGCGGGTTCTTCACCGTCCGGGCCATGCTGACCCGTCCCGAGCTGTTCTCGGTGGGCGTCGCCCAGGCCGGCCCGCACGACTTCTCGATCTACCTGCCGTTCTGGGTCGAGCAGAACTACGGGGAGCTCACCGGTGAGACCCGTCGGGCGCTGGTCAACACCGTGCACGCCGGCAACCTGCGCGGGCGGCTGCTGCTGATCGACGGCGAGCTCGACGACAACGTGCTGCCGCACCACGCCATGCGGCTGGTGGACGCGCTCATCGAGGCCGACGCCGACGTCGACATGCTCGTCGTCCCGGGCACCGAGCACGACTTCACCGGCCGCCGGCACTACGTCACCCGGCGCACCTGGGACCACCTGGTACGCCACCTGCACGGCACCGAGCCCCCGGCCTACCGGCTCGCACCGTTCCCCGAGATGCCCGAGTGGGCCGTCCATCCGGCCGGCTGAGCCCGGCCCCCGGCCGGGCCCGCGCTACCGGTGCCGCTGCGTCGCACCCGCTTCGATCCCGGCGATCCGGAGCAGCTCGGCGGTGATGCGCTGCGCCTCCCCCGCCGGCGGACGAGCGGTGCGGGCGACCGGCTCGAGCCGGGTCGGTACGCCGCGCACGGCACCGGCCGGGCCGTAACAGCTGCCGCCGACGGCGTCCGGATCGGCGAGGGCACGCACCGCGGACCAGGCCGCGGCGTCCTTCCCCTGCGCCCAGGGGGTGAACGGGTTGCGCTGGTAGCGGATCGCCGGATCGGCGATCCCGGCCCGGACCGGGGTCTTCGCGTCGACGCCGACCCCGGGATCGGACACGATCGCGTCGACCGGGACGGCGTCCGCCCGGAGCCTGCGGTCCAGCTCGTAGGCGTACACCTCGAGCGCGGTCTTGGCCTTGACGTAGGCGGTGATGCTGAACCGGGGCACCTGCAGGAGGTCGTCCAGGGACACCGCGATCCGCCGGACGTAACCGGTGCCGGCGAACACCAGACGCCCCCGGCCCTGCTGGGTCGCGGCGGTCCGGGACAGCAGCGGCAGGACGGCGGAGGCGAGCGCGACGTTGCCGACGGCGTGCGTGCCCATCTGCACCGGGAGCCCGTCCGCGGTGACCCCGCGGACGGTCGCGTCCGGGCCGGCGTTGAGGAAGATCCCGTGCAGCGCAGGGATCGCGGCGAGCCGGTCGGCCGCTGCGGAGACCGACTCCAGCGACGCGAGATCGACGACGACGGAGCTGAGGGTCGCCGCCGGGACCTGCTCGGTGATCCTCCGTTCGGCGACGGCCAGCTTCTGCGGGGACCGCCCGAGCAGCACGACGTGGGCGCCCGCGGCGGCCAGCTGCTCGGCGGCGAAGTAGCCGATTCCGGCCGTCGCGCCGGTCACGGCGAGCACTCGGCCGGACTGGTCGGGAAGGGCGTGCGGGTTCCAGGGCATGAGCACTCCAATCGGATAATCTATCCGTCTCTTCGACTGTAGCGGATGGTTCATCCGGTTAAGAGGTAGAGTTGCGGCATGCGAGCGCCGCGATCCGATGCCCGACGGAGCCGTCACCGGATCCTCGAGGCCGCGCGGACCCGGAACCTCGCCGACCTGCGCCACAACGACCTGGCCCGGGCGGCCGGCGTCGGGGTGGCGACGGTGTACCGGCACTTCCCGACCGTGCAGGCGCTCGTCGAGGCGCTCGCCCGTGACGCCCTCGAACAGCTCGACACCGCCTGCGCCGAGGCGATGGCGACGAGTGATCCGTGGGAGGCGCTGGCCGGGCTCGTCGACCAGGCCCTCGACCTGCAACTCCGCAACGACGGTGTGCAGGACGTCCTGGTGCGCGAGGCGGGCCACACACCGGAGGTCCGGGAGATCATCACGGCGATCCTCGACCGGTACGACGCGGTGCTGCGCCGGGCGCACGAGGCGGGGGTGGTGCACCGCAGCGTGACCGCGCACCGGCTGAAGCACCTGATGTGCGGGGTCGAGCACGCGATCCGGCTCGGCGTGCCCGAGGACCGCCCCGCACTGCAGGCGGCGCTGCTCCGCGGGATCCGGCGCGCGGGGTGACCGCGGCCCGGCCGGCTGGCCGGTCGCGCCGTGCACGCCCTCCGGGCGAGCCCTGTCCTGGACCCGGCATTCGGCACTGGGCACCGCGACGGCCTGCCCGACCGGGCCGGGCGATGCAGCCCCGATTGCGCCTTCCCGGCGAGCAGGCCCGCCACCGGTGGCATGCCCGCTCGGGGCGGAGCGGGACCGGCGGACCGGCGAGTGGCACGGGGCCCTGGCCGAGCAGGATAGTTGGCCGTTCGGCACCGTCGACGTGGTGCTGCGCGGCCCGCGGTTCACGCTGACCCTCACCACCCCGCCCGAGGGCACACCCATGCTCGACGAACTGCTCCCGGCCGGCATCGACCGGAGCCACGACGCGACAACCCGGTGAACCCCGGACCTCACGGCCCTCGTCCGCGGCCGGTCGGGGCATCCGGACCGGCGCCGAGCGATGGCATCGGAGCGACAGCACGGTCACGCCGGCGGCCAGAACACACGATGCTCTCCTGCTGGCGGCCCCCACTCCTCGTGCCGGAAGCCCCCCATGCCGGTCGCCGCTCATGCTTCGGACGCCCAACGTCAGTCCGAGGATCGATCCGGGCAGCCGGGTGGCCTTCCTAGCGTCCGTTGCATGTTGACAGCGATCCGCGAGAAGCCCACCGAGACCATCCGAGCCCCCGGCTGGGGCGAGCTCGTGGCGGGCCTGGTCCTGATGGGTCTGGCGCTGTACCGGCTGCCCCCGGTGATCCGGGACAACGCGGCCGCGCTGGGCTCCTGGGCGGACGTCGCGCTGCTCACGTTACCGGCCCTCGCCGCGGCCGGCGGGTTCCTCGGCGCCACCCGCCCCCGGCTCCGGTCGCTGCGCGCCCTCGGGATCCGACGGGCCTCACCGGGCGCCCTGCTCACCGGCGCCGGGGTCGGCATCGTCGCCCTCGCGACGACCGTCGGCGCCACCCTCGGGCTGGAGACCCTGGGCGTCCCGCTGGGCGCCCCCCGGCCTGACACGACCGTCGTGGGCCTGGTCGTCCTGGGACTCGCGATCCCGCTGACCCAGGAACTGCTGCTGCGTGGGCTCGTGACCACGGTGCTGCTGCGCTACGGGGCGGTCGTCTCCGTGGTGGGCAGCGCGGTGCTCTCGGGCGCGGCCGCGACGCTCGTCCTGACCTTCCTGCCCACGGCCTCGCTCGGCGTCGTCGCCGCCGTCGTCGTCGGTCTCCTGGCCGCGATCCTCCTGCGGCGCACCGGGTCCGTGTGGCCCGGGGTCGTCGCTCACGTCGTCGCCAACTCGCTCGCTCTCACCCTGGTGCTGCTGTCATGAAGAAGGCTCTCCCGACCGGCGTCCTCGCCCTGGCGATACTCGCCGGCTGCGCGAACGCACCGACCCCGGCGCCGGCCGCCGTGGTCGCCACCGACACCCACTCGGTCACCCACGCCGAGAACGACCGCGTGCCCGAGGGCGCCCGCTGGACCCAGCACTACTTCCCCACCGCCGACGGCGTCGAACTGCACGCCGACGTCCTGCTCCCCGAGGACCTGCCCGCGGACGGCCAGGTGCCGCTCATCCTCTCCGCGGGCGCCTACTTCGGACACTCCGGACAGCTTACGATCGACGGCTTCGCGCACACGGGCCCGTCCGAACGGTTCGCGGACCTGACCGGCGAGGGCCGGCTCCTGGAGCGCGGCTACGGCCTGGTGATGGTCGACTCCCGCGGGTTCGGCGGCTCCACCGGCTGCACCGAGGCCATCGGCGGACCCGCCGACCAGGCCGACGTCACCGCCGCCCTGGACTGGGCCTCGACACAACCGTGGTCGACCGGGTCGATCGCCATGTACGGCAAGTCGCTGGACGGCATCACCGCACTCGTCGGGAACAACCTGCGCCACCCTGCGCTCAAGGCCGTCGTGGCGCAGGAACCCATCTGGGACGTCCGGCGCAACCTGCGCTCCGGCGGCGTGCCGCGATCGACGGTCACCTCCGTGCCCACCATCTACAACCAGATCGCCGCCCAGGCCCAAATGCCCGACGACGACCCCCGGTACCTGAGCAACGCCGCCTGGGACACCGCCACGGGACCGCACCCCGAGTGCCCGATCCTCAACACGGCGTCCTACATGGACCCGAACCCGGACTCCGAGACCTGGAAGATCCGCAACCTCGCCGAACGGGCCAAGGGCACCACCACCCCGATCTTCCTCACCCAGGGCTTCCTGGAATGGAACACCGAGCCCGAGGGCATGGCCGAGTTCCTGACCAACCACCAGGGCCCGAAACGGGCCTGGCTCGGCCAGTGGGACCACAAGCGCGGCGGCGAACGCACCGCCGACGGACGACTCGAGCTGGGCCGCGAAGGCTGGTTCGACGAGGTCTTCTCCTTCCTCGACCAGCACGTACGGGGAATCCCGCCGACCACGCAGTACCCGGCCTTCGCCATCGAGGACAGCACCGGCGCCTGGCGGGCCGAACAGAGCTGGCCACGAGCCGACCGGAACGCCACGGTGCAGGTCGGCGGCGGGACCTACACCGACGACGGCGCCGCGTCCTCCTACGTGCAACGATCACATCCCGTCGGAGCACCCACCCGGCTCACCGGCACCCCCCACATCGCGGTGACCGCCCAGGGCACGGGCAACCTGATGGTCCGACTGCACGACGTCGCGCCCGACGGACAGGGTGTCATCGTCAACCAGCAGGTCTCGGCGCTGGAACAGGGCGACACCGCGGTGCAGCTCAAGTCCATGGACTGGACACTGCCCGCCGGACATTCGCTCGCCGTCGAGATCGGCACCGTCCAGCCCGGCATCCCCACCACCAACGACTGGCTGCCCACCACCTCCGGGCAGCAGGTCACGGTGCAGGGCGCCCGGCTCGACCTCGACCTCGACGACCCCTCCCGCGACGTCGGCACACCCGGCACGCCGGCACCGTGGGCAGAGCTCTACCGGCTGAGCCAGGTCTCCGCCCCGGTCGGCCCACCCACCTTCACCCTGCCCTGACGACGCCCCAGCCGTCGCCGCGGCGCTCACCGACGCCCGCCGCGGCGACCGGCCGTGAGCGGCAGACCGTTCGCGGATCGGCCCGCACGAAAGGTGCCCCTCGTGTCCCACCCGCCCACGGCGACCGTCAGCAGCGGCATGCTGCGCGGAGGCGCCCTGACCGAGGCCGACGCGTCCCTCGGTGTCCCCTACGCCGCAGCACCGTTCGGCGCCCACCGGATGCGGCCGCCCCGGCCCGTCCCGCCGTGGCGCGGTGTCCACCACGACGCAGCGCTACCTGCACCCGGATCAGGCCGCGGTGTCGGCCGCCGGGGTCTCGCTGACGGCCTTCCTGCGGGCCCCGCGGTCCCCACATGGTCCCCAGGAGGCTGCGGGACGACCAGCATGATGATCGACACCCGGACAGCGAAACAGCCCGCCGACCTGGTGGTTTCCCAGATCAACGGGCTGTTGTTCGGCCTGTCGGGACGACAGGATTTGAACCTGCGACCCCTTGACCCCCAGAGATCTCACAAGGGCGATGCGGCGCCATCGGCGCCTACAGATCCCCACGTCGAAGCGGGTGTAGCGCCATGCGGCACCACACCCGCCGGTGCGGGATCACATCCCCCGCGCGCTCACACGCGCACACACATCGCGGGGTGCCGATCCGTCCGAATCGGACGGACTCGCACTCTATCTCGTGAGGCTCCGCCGCCTCGCTCGTGACGATCGCCAGGCACGGCGGCGAGCCGATCCCGGAGGGTCAAGACCGACCATGCACACCCCTGAACACCCCCGCTACCAGGTCCGGCCCGACGGCGGGGCCGCCGCGATCACCGGCCCGACCACCGGCGAGTTGCTGCGGATCACGGCGTTCAACAACGCGCTGAACCAGGACCAGGCATGCGCCGTCGCCTCGATCCTCGCCAACGTCGAGGTGATCGACGGCAACGGCTCGACCATCCCGGCCGACCAGAAGGCGGCCCTGCTCGACGCGGTGATCACGACCTACAGGGGCGAGCTGCAACGGCTGGCTCACGCCGAGGGGGCGCCGCCGTCGCCGACGGGCACCGCGGCGGCCCGCCGCGCGGCCAAGGTCGAGGCCGTCGGGGGCGCCGACAACGTGACCCCGATCCGTCCGGACCCGGCTCCGGACGAGACGGCCTGAGACCGGTCTCGTCAACGACGCGGGCGGCACCTCGAACGGGGTGTCGCCCGCTCTGCTCTCACGGGTGGACCGCGAGACCGAGCGGGTGGCCGGGCCAAGCCGAACCACCGCCGGGCCACCCCTGGACCACCCCCGGTCCGGGCACCGGACCACCCCGCCGATCGGTGTCACCCACCAGCGTGGACGGGCTGTCGTACTGGTCTCACCGCCTCGACCATGGTGGCCGGAGGCGACGATGACAAAGAAGATCAACAAGGCGTTCGTCGAGAAGTGGGCCGGGCGCTACGACCCGATGGTCGACGCCCCCGTGCTGCGCGACGTCCACCCCGCTGTGCACGACCGCGGCTACTTCACCAAGGCCGAGGGCGAGGCCGTCATGAAGTGGAAGTCCAACCGGACGCTCCCCCTGTTCCAGGAGAACGCCGAGGACGACGTCGAGGCGATCACGACGATGGCGCTCGGTGGACCGGACCGTCTCGCTCACCGTGTCCTGCGCCTGCTGCGCGGCGTCGGCAACCCGGTCGCGAGCGCCTTCCTCACCGTCGCCGACCCGACCCGCTTTACGGTCGTCGACTTCCGGGCGATCCGCGCGCTGCAACAGCACGGCGAGCAGGTCGCCGACGATCCGTACTACCGCGAGTACGTCGACCTGTGTGCCTCCATCGCGCGTCGCTGTGAGACGGACCTGCGGACGCTCGACCGAGCGCTGTGGCAGTACGACAAGGCCACGAACGGCAAGTAGCGCGACGACCGGGACCGACGGCGTCGCCCCACCACCAGGGGCGGGCGGCCCCGGCCGCGCGGCCCGATCATCGGCGAGGTGGTGACCCGTTGCGGCGCGGGCGCGCCGGTGGGCGCCGGGACCAGACCGGGTCCGCCCGGTCGCCGGTCCGGTCCCGGACAGGTGCACGCGGCCCGTCGGGCGCCGATGTTTGCCCGGGGAGGTCGCAACACCGACCGACGGGCCGCGCACCACCAGGATCATCCGGTGCTGCGGCCGGTCCGGTGAGGCGCGCGGCGCGCCGACCACATCGGCGCGGGCACCTGGTCCACAGTGATGGTGTCCGGGGGCGCAGCCGACCCCGGTGCCCGCACACCGTCTCCTCGGGATCGCGGGCGCTGGGGTCGGTGCACTCGCACCCGACCCCGGAGGGACCACCACCATGCGCCACCGCCCGACGGCATGGAGTACAAGACCGCGGCGCTGGCCTCGCCGACCCCAGCCCGTCCAGCCGGGCGGAAGGCCGAGCGGGTGACGGCGGTTCTCGGCCCCATTGGTGTCGAGCACCGCGGGCAGCTCATCGAACGCGGCGCCCTCGCCGAAGCGATCCGGGATCGTCTCCCCGCGGTCGCGATCGGACACGACTGGCTCCGCGGCTGCGGCGTCGTCGTCACGTCCGGCGTCGAGGTCCGTCCCGGGGACCCGCGGCTACCCGCGATCACCAGCGAGGGCGACCCGTGGCCGGTCGGCGGCGGGGGGATCGTGCTCGCCGTCGACCTGATGCCGGGCACCACCGCGAACTCGAAGTTGGCAGTGAAGGCGGCGCGGGCGGCCGGACCCCGCTCGGCGTGGAGCTTCGGTTTCAAGGTGATCGACGGCTCGTTCGCGAACGGGGCCCGGCGGATCAGGCGGCCGTCGGTCTACACGATCTGCCCACCGGCGACCGACACCGAGGTGAAGGCCGCCGCGCCGTACGGCTTGGAGGTCAAGGGCATGACGAGCAGGACGATCTACCCCGTGTTCTGCGGGCGCTGCCAGGTCGGGAAGATGCGCACTGACCGGCCGCTGATCGGTGACCAGCCCTTCGAGTGCGAGCAGTGCGCCCGCGAGGACGCACTGAACGACCCGTGGGCCGACGACCAGGACACACCCGACGCCGTCGCGCGGGGCCGGAACCGGCGCGGCGTACTCACCCCCGCGCAGCTCCGGGAACTCGACGAGCTGACCCGGATCACGAGCGAGGACGCCTACGGTGAGGCGGTCGACGACGAGGTCGAGCACGACGTGGACGCGGACGGGACGCTCGGCCGAGCCCGCCCGGATCGCGACCGGTGGCGGCCGTAGGTCGCGGTCGAACGTCTGGTCGACCCCAGAATTACGTTCATGTTGCCCCGCGCTACCCTAGTTATCCAACAGGACTGACCCGGTCCCGTTGTGCCCCGGACGCACCGGCGCGCCCGCCGCACTCCTCACCGCACACGAGGCGGCAAAATGGCAGGGAAAGCACGTGTGCACGAACTGGCCAAGGAACTCGGCCTGTCCAGCAAGCAAGTCCTCAGCAAGCTGCAAGACCTCGGCGAGTTCGTGAAGTCGCCCTCCTCGACCGTTGAGGCAACCGCGGCCCGGAAGCTCCGCGACGCGATGACCGGCAAGGGGCAGCCCGGCACGCCGCGGCGATCCTGGTCGCACGCCACAGGGAACAACCCGTACTCCCCGCCGCGACGCGACCCGAACCCCGCGCCGCTTCCCCCGCCGCGTCCGCCTCGGCCTCGGCCGGACCCATGGATCGCGCCGTCCGCGCCGGACTCCGACGAGACGTTCGAGCAGGCGGCCCGCCGTATGCGGGCGCAGGGAAAACCGGGCAGGCGACCCCGGCCGCCGAAGCTGACCCGGCTGGCCGAGCACATCGCGGGCGACTCCGTGTATAGCCACGCCCACAACCCGATGAGCCCCGACATCGCCAACGGCTGGGCCATGCAGTGGTACGGGCACGTGTTCGAGGACGACGAGGCCATCGCCTGGCTGAAGGCCGGGTTGAACGGCAACGAGGCCGACGCGGCGCTCAGCATGCGCCGGATCGGCTGGACACCCGTGACGCTGCGCCGGATTGTCCGAGGCGAGACCGTGTTGGAGCTGTGGCGCAAGCGTGTCTTCTCGATCGAGGACATCGACCGGATGCTGCGCGAGCAGGACGGCGACGGAGCGAGGTAGCCGATGCCCGGACAGCGCCGAAAGCCGGACCGGCCGATCCTGCGCGGGTTGCTCGTGTGGGGCATCCCCATCGCGGTCACGGTGTTGTGGGCGCTGTCCACGCCCGGCATCGCTCCAGCATCGCGCGCCACCGTCACCGCTGCCCTCGTCGCGACGTACGTCCTCGGCGGCATCGGGCAGATCGCCTGCATCTGGGCACAGTGGATCACCATGCACCGGTGGGAGCCCGCCACCGACGATGACCATCGTCTGCGGGTTCTCACCGGACAAGCCTCCGTCGCGGCGCTGGTCGGCCTCGTGGCGAACCACTTCTGGGGCGAAACGGTAGTCGGGCTGCCGGTCGTCGTCAGCCTCGTCGCCGTAGTCACCATGCGCGACGGAGCCGAGGCGTTCCTGCTCGCGGTCAAGGTCCGGAACCGCTACTACCAGCGGCTGCCGAAGCGGACGCCCGCTCGTCACGGCGAGGGCGTCCGCTAGGCCGTTCAGGGTGAGCCGGCCTGAGCCTGGTTCACTTGTCGGCCGTGCCGGCAACACCCGACGTCCCGAACTGGACTGACATCGTCTCCGCCATCGGCCAGGCGGGCGGCGCGGTCGCCACCGCGGCGGCCGTCATCGTCGCGCTGTGGCTCGCCATCCGGGAACGGCGTTGGCGCCGAGCCGACCTGGTCGCCGTCGCGGCCGAACGCGACGACCGGGACGCCGCTCAGGCTCGGCTGATCACAGTGGCCTGCGACTTCCGGGACACGCTCACGGGGTCGGTGTCCGTGACGGTGCGGAACGAGAGCGCATCCCCCGTCTTCGACGTCCGCATCAAGAAGGTCGAGTCCGACGACCCTGACGTGGTGAGCTGGGACTACGACTTTGGCCAGATGGACGAGCTGTACGACGTTGCCCCGACGGTACTCTCCGCGAGCGCGGAGATTCGAGCCGTCGCCTGGTACCACGACGGCACGGGAACGCCGATCCGCACGTTTGCCGACGACCACGCGACGGTTCAGTTCACCGACTCGAACGGGCTGCGCTGGACCCGGCGTGACACTGCGGCGCCCGTCCGCCTCATCGACAGCAAGTAGGGGATCAGCGATGCGCTCCGAACCGTGGAACGAGGGCACCGCCCGCGAGGCGCTGATCCTGCTGCGGCAGGCACACGAGGCGTGGACAACACTGATGCCGACCGCCCTGGCGCCCGATCAGGACAGCGATCCCGTACAGACGCTCCGAACCCTCCACCAGCACATCACGTTGGCACTGGCGTGGGTGCGTGGCCTCGACGACATGGCGCACGCCCGCGACGGCCTGGCGGGCTACCCCGACACATGGAACGACCCGGGCGTCGAGCTGGTCGACGCCGCGGTCTACGCCTGCAACCGGGTGGTCCACCAACTGATCCACGTCGGGCGCTACAACCAGGGCGGCCGGTCCTACCCTCGGACGTACCCCGTGACCTACAACCCGGCGTCGCTGACGTGGGTCACCGCCGAGGCGCTGCCACCGGAAAGCGCGGACAGTGGACGGATGCCGTGGCGGCGCCGCACGGCGTACCTGAACCGGTGGGCCGGACAGCCGATGACCGACGGCCTCGCCGAAATCCGGGCGTTCATGGACGCCGAGATCGGCCCAGCCGTCGAGGTGTGACCAGCCATGACGGGGCGGCGAACCGGGCCGGGCTTGGTTCGCAAACCCCACCCACTACCGTCGCCGGACATGTCGGACACGAACGCGGCGTCGCCCCTGCGTCTCACCGCCGAGCAGCGCTTGAACTGGACGGCCGAGCAGGCCCAGAAGTGGGCGAAGTACCGAGAGTCGCCGCACCTCGCCGCACCAGGTAGCAGCCTCGCGCTCGACGACAAGATCTTTCCGCTGAGCCCGCCGAGTCACCTGGTCGCGTTCGGGATCGCTCACGCCGTCGAGCACTTGGAGTTCTTCCTGTACCCGTTGCTCAACGGGGGCGCAGGCTTTCCGACCGCACCGAACACGCTGGCCAGGGCCAGTGTGCTCGGCTCCGCCCACGCCTTGTGGATGCTGGACCACCCTGACCGTAAGGAGCGGCAGCGGCGCGGCCTGCGGATGGCGCACTACGAGGCGGCGAACGAGCGCACCGCCGTGTACGAGGTCGAGCACATCCCGGGGGCGAACCCCGACCCGCAGACGCGGGCGCTGTGGCAGTCCCGGGTCGATCTGTGCAACGAGACGATGAACGAGGCGGTTGACGCCGGGGCCACCATCGGCATGACCGCCGAGGACGTCGCCCGGCGGCCGGACGACACCACGATCATCGACCACGTGGCGAAGGCGTACATCGCAGCATCCCCCGGCGACTCGGACACCCTCGTCACCGCCTACCGGCTGAACTGGCGCATGCACAGTGGTAACGCCCACGGGCTTCGTTGGCCTGCCGTCTGGCACAGCGAGATGCAGGGTTCGTTCGCCCGGGGAGGCGCCGCAGCGCGGGTCACCTCGGGTGGTCTCGAAGGACTGTCCATCGTCGCGTCTGCGATGGCGTTGTTTATCAAGCGGGCCGTCGAGCTGTTCGACGCCGCACGGCAGCGGCCCTCCTGACGACGCCAGCCGCTATGAGTCCGCAGCACGGCGCCGGTCATGCAGCTCCGCTGCCTCCGGCACGTCCCGGAACGAGCACAACGCGTCGTCCAGCTCCGTCGCGCGCCACACGTTCGACGGCACCAACACCCCGGCGTCGACCGCCAGCACGCCGAGCCCGGCCGCCTCGTCTGGGCGCCGATCGCGGGCCAGAATCAGGCCGAGGTCCAGGCGCGCGGTGGCCAGCCTGCGCGGCGGCCCACCGGCGGCGTAGGCGTCGACCACGTCGCGGGCGTGACGTTCCCCGGCCGGGTCGCCGAGCCAGGACAGCGCGGTCGCGGTGTAGCCGTCGAGCTTGCGCGCGTCGAAGGTGAAGTGATGATCGCGCGGGCGGGCGGCCGGTTGGTCGTCCACGATCCGCCCGGCGTGATCCAGCGCAGCCCGGACGGCGGCGCCATCGCCGAGGCGGGCCGCGGCGCGGGCGCGCTGCGCGGTGAGCTGCACCCCCGCACCCGATCCGACGGGGGCGGCGGCCTGCCCGGCCTCGGCCAGAGCGGCGGCGCGGCGCCAGTCCTGATCGACCAGGGCGGCCCACGTGTCGATCTCGATCGACCACGCCGCGATCTCGCCGTGCTCGGCCTCCCGACCCAGCGTCGCCGCCGCGGTGCGCGCGGCGGCGGCCGACCGGCGGGCGCCGAGGTCCACATGCAGGGTGGCCGCGAGCAGGGCGAGCCACCCGCCCGCGACCATCAGGCGGCGCCGCTGCGCCAGCGTCGCCCGGCCGCCGAGCAGTGCACCGACGTGACGGGCCAGCACCCGCAAGTCGCCGAGCAGCTCCGCCGGGGGCGTGCGCGCGTAGGCGCGGGCGTACTCGTCGACCGTGGCGTCGATGGTGTCCAGCACGTAGCCGGTGACATCCGAGCGCTCAGCGTGCGCGGCGAGGGCAGCCAGCTCCGCGACGTCGTCGAGACCGGCCACAACCGGGACGGGCACCGGCTCCGCGGCGGCGGCCTTCCAGCGGGCCAGCAGCGCGCCGTCCGCGCCGAGCGCGGCGTCGAGTGCGGCGGCCACCGGGCGGGACGGCCAGCGGCGCCCGTGCTCAATGTGGCTCACGTGGGTGCGATCAGCGTGCGCGGCGTCGGCGACGCTGGACAGGGACCGGCCGGACCCGGCGCGCAGCCGGGCCAGCTCCGCGGCGAACGCGGCGCGGCTGTTGTCGCCGCTGTTGTCCGGGTCGTCGACCACAGACACAGTCTCCCCGCAGCGTCACCACATCGCCACGGTCAGCATGGTGATCAGAACCCGGCCGACGGCGCCGCGACCGGCGCCCGACGAGCGCATCAAGATCATGTGTTCGGCGGACCGCCGGACGCACCTCGTCCGGGACGTCGAGTACGGCACCGCGCTCGCCGACCGGGCCGGAGCCTGCCCGGCGCTGTGCGGGCACCGCGTCGTGTTCGCCGCCATGATCACGCCGTTCGGGCCGTGCTGCCGGAGCTGCGCGGCGGCGCCGTAGCGCCGTTGACCCCTTGATTGCTGGACAAGTGCCCCGCCTCTGAACTGCGACGATAGGGCGGGCGCCGATCGGCGCGAGGCTCAGCCCGGCCGAGGCCGCCTTCCGAGCGCCCGACGCTGCTCGTCGCTCGACCCGCGCCGAGCCGTGCACAGTGGACGGCGCCGGGTCGGCGACGTTCTCGCAGCTAGGCAGCAAAAAGGGCGGCCACTCCGTCCGGAGCGACCGCCCTATTCGATCTTGTCGGGACGACAGGATTTGAACCTGCGACCCCTTGACCCCCAGGATCGTTCAAACCGCGGCGCGAACTGGGAAAATGCATGTCTGCGCAGTCGACTGGTGCAGTACTCGACAGTTCAACGTAGCCCAATCCGGCCCGATACCGCTCACGTGCTCCAGGATTGCTGCACACGATTAGATAGTGATCTTCGCCCGGCGGTCGCCGTTCTTGCGGCCGCTCCGCTCAGCCTGCTCGCCGCCGCCACTAGTGCCTCGGCCGCTGCGTTCGTCACCGCACGCACCGGCCCTGTACCGGCGCCCCGGCCAGCAGCCCGAGACGGCGGGGCCTGTCAGGAAGATCGTGTGCGGGGCCGGGTCAGGCTCCTCCCGGGTGGGGTGCTCGGTGATGTCGGTGAACCACACCAGGTCCGGTGCTGCGGCGGTGAACTCGCGGCTCACGAGGTCGTCGTGCACGGGCGGGCCCGGCTTGCGGTGGCGGCCGCGTCGGCGGGCGTGGACCGAGCAGAGCTGCTGGAGCGTGCAGAGCCTGTTCACGCGGTTGCGCGATGCCGTCCAGCCCCGGCGTTCGAGCTCGTCGGTGATGAAGCGGTATCCGAACTCGGGGGCGTCGTGGTGAACGTCGACGGCGGCGTTGATCAGGTGCGCGTCGTCGTAGTCGCGGTCGCAGACGGGTTCGGCGCGCCACTTGTAGAAGGCCTGCTTGGAGAAGCCGAGCACCCGGCAGGTCACCGCGACGGGGATGTCGTCGGCGGCGAGGTCGAGGACCAGCGGGTACATCATTGTGGGAGCACGTCGCGGGCGAAGTAGGCAGTGGCGCGGCGCAGGATCTCGTTCTCCTGTTCGAGCTGTTTCGCCCGTTTCCGCAGCTCGCGGTTCTCTGCCTCGAGATCGCTCTCGCCGGGCTTGGCCGGCGTTTCGGGTGCGTCGGTGCTGAGGCCGTCCTCGCGGTCGGCGATCTTCAGCCAGCGTGACAGGCAGGACTCCGAGATCCCGAAGTTCCGGGCTACCGAGGCGAGGGATTGGTTGCCCTGGCGGGCGACGGCGATCACGTCGCGGCGGAACTCGGTCGGGAACGGCTTGGGCACGATGTCGATCCTTCCGGCGAGGAGCGCGTCCTCACAGATCTGGAGTCAACCAAACCCTGGGCAGTCCCTCCCTTCGCGCGAGCGGCCTCGACAAGTTGCTGGGCGAGCTGCGGCTGATCAATCTGGTCCGGCATAGGCGGCTCGATCGCGTCGGTGCAACTGCTCCCCCACCGAGCCGCGCTCGGCGAGTCGGACCAGGGAGCGGAGATCGGACAGACCCCTCACCCAGGCCGGCTTCCAGCAGGATCGAGACGAACCGGCCGATCAGTACCGCTCAGCCACAGTCACGAGAGGTGCTCGGGGTTCGCCGATGCTGTGGGTGGCCGCCTACGTCCCTGCAGGAGGGTCGGCGGGCGGCGCTAATGTGAGGCCCGTGTCCTCCGGCGAGAAGGTTCGCGCGAGCCGGGACGGCGACCGGTTCCACTACTACTGGGCAGCCCGGCGAGCGCTCGGCCTGCTCGACCTGACCGGATCTCTTGAGGCCGTCGGCGTGGAGGGTATGCCCCCCGGCGAGTCGGTCGAGGGCGAGGAGATCATCGACGTTGCTGAATACCACGGCGGCCGCGACACCGCATCGTGCGCGGAGGTTCACTACACGCAGCTCAAGCACTCGACCCTGCGGACGACCGATCCGGTCGTCGCCTCGGAGTTGCGGACAACGCTGGAGAAGTTCGGCCAGATCTACCGCAACGAGGTGCAACGCGGCCGCGCGGGGAAGCTCCGGTTCTCGTTCGTCACCAACCGCCCGCTCAACGAGAAGGTCAGGCTGTCCCTCACCGAACTGTCGGCGGGCGGGACTTCATTCACCCACTGCACCGAGGCAGACCTCCTGCGCCGGTACATGGGCTTCGGCGACGACCGGATCCGCGAAGCTGCCTTCTGCCGGCGCTTCCTCGTCGATGACGCCGGCCCGGGTATCGCTGCGACAGAGACCTTGCTCCATGCCGAGCTTCGGCAGCATCTCCCCGGGAGCACCGGCACTGAGATGGTCCAGCTCGTGGACTCGGTCGCTCGCAAAGCGACCACTCTCGAAGACCCGCATCCGCTTCTCCGCGGCAACGTGCTGCTCGCCCTCCGCACCACAGAGGACGAGATCTTCCCGGCGCCCAGTGCCATCGAACGGCCCAAACACGTCATCCCCACGGCCGACGTCGCTCGTGTGGTCCGCGAGCTCCGTGAGGGAGCGGCAACCAAGCTGCTGGTGACGGCGGTGGGCGGTGTGGGGAAGTCTGTCTTGACAACGATCTTGGCAGATGCCCTGCCCAAGGGTTCCGAGCTGGTGGTCTATGACTGCTTCGCTGGCGGGGATTACCGCAAGATGACCTCCCGGCGCCACGACCACCGGGCGGCGCTCACCCAGATCTCCAACGAGCTCGCTGCCCGCGGCCGATGCCTACCGCTCGTCGCCACGGACGCCCCGGATCGCTCATACATGCACGCGTTCATGCATCGGGTCGCGGAGGCGTCGAAACAACTCTCCCACGAGCAGCCCGGCGCCCTGCTCACCATCGTGATCGACGCCGCCGACAACGCGGCACTCGCCGCCGCGGCACTGGATCAACGCACAGTCGTGGCTGATCTGCTCCGGGAGGACTTTCCTGCGAACGTGCGCCTGGTAACGCTATCCCGCCCCGAACGCGTCACCATGCTCGATACCCCTTCGACAGGCGTGACGACGCTCGGACTGCACGGATTCGGGCAACCGGAGACGCTACAGCACCTCAGGACGCGGTTTCCTAGTGCCACCGCACAAGACGGGGCCGAGTTGCACGCGCTCAGCGGCGGCAATCCCCGGGTCCAAGCGATGGCGCTGGAGACCGCTCACACGATCGCCGCCGTTCTGGAAGCCATCCGCATCGCCCACAACACCCCCGGCCCGGTCTTGAGCAATCTACTCGCCGAGCAGATCCGTGAAGTCGCCGAGAATGGACACCTGCGACCGTCAGAACTAGATCGGCTCTGCGAAGCACTGGCCGTCCTACGGCCGACGATCCCGCTCGACGACCTCGCTGCGATCACCGATGTGCCAGTCGATGCCATCCGCAGCTTCGCTGTCGCTCTCGGCCGCGGCCTGCACACCACTGCGACCACTGTGCAGTTCCGGGACGAGCCAACCGAGACCTGGTTTCGCACGACCCACGGACCGGACTCGACCCGGCTGCGCGACTTCGTCCGCACCGTCCTCCCGCTCGCGGCGACATCGCCCTACGTGGCAGGCACCGTTCCACAGCTCCTCTTTGAGGCGGAACTGCTCGACGACCTGATCAAGCTCGCCCTGTCGGACGCGGCACTGCCCGGCGGCACAGACGAACTCCAGGTCAGAGAAATCGCCCGGTCCCGAGCACGCTTCGCCCTGTGCGCGACACTGCGCCGCGGTCGCAACGCCGAAGCGGCACGGCTCGCCCTCAAGATCGGCGACCTCTCTTCCGGCCACTCCCGCACGATGACGATCCTGCGTACGCACACCGATCTTGCCGGGCGCTTTCTCGACGAAGAAGCCGTTGAGGCGCTCTGCTCCGGCCGTGAGCTGGCCACCGACTGGCCGGGCTCCAACCTGCACATCGAGGCCGCACTGCTGTCACACGTTGACCGGCTTAAGGATCTCGCCCGCAACCGGATCCGGTCCGCGCTCGACAACTTCCGCGCCATCCTCGAGACGCCGGACGACGAGCCCCCGTCCCGGCACCGCCACGTGACGGCCGAGGCGGTCGCCGACCTCGCACTCGCCGCAGCCAACATCGACGGCCCCGGCGCGGGGGCCGAGTTGCTCTCTCACCTGAGCCCCGACGAGTTCGCGCACTCCGCGGCGGCCGTGCTGGCTTCCAGGTTGGCCGACGCGGGACGCGAGGACGACCTCACTGGCATCGTCCTCAGCGGCGACACGAAGTCCGCCGTTCGGATGGCCGTCGCCACCGCGATGTTCGACCACAACATCACACCACCTGCCGAGGTCGCCGCCGCATTCCTCGCAGCGCTGCAAGCGCGCACGGAACCGTTCAGATGGACCAGGCCGTTAATCGAGCAGGATCTCGACGTCCGCGAGGTGGTGTGGACGCTCGTGCACGCACTGCGCCACGGTTTGACGGAGGAGGCCGACGCCCTCGATATCCTGGATGTCCACCTCCCCCTCCACCTGCCCGACAGTGCCGGTGGCCGACTTCACAGGCTTCCTCTCACAAGCATCCTGCTTGCGCACGCGCTGCGGGCACGGCTACACGGAGCAAATCTGACGGTGGAAGCGGTGACGTCTGCGCCACTAGTCCAGCTCCTGGGGCGCGAGTACGTGAACGACCAGAACGCCCAGGAGTTCGCGGCGAACATCCCCGGGCTCCTACCCTGGGCCGAATGCTGGGTGACGACATTGCTCGCCGATACCCCCGACCGCGTGGCGCAGGACTTCACAACACTCGTCCATACCGACCTGAAACCAGTCACCAGCCACAACGGCACCCCGTTCGTCCGCGTCAACGGGATCGGCGAGATGGCGACCAGAATCCTGTCGCTCATCCCGCGTGCGGATCTGGTTAGCGCAGTCGCGGCCTGGCACGAGTCGTCGCACCTGGCCCTGTCGCGCTCCTGTGTCGCGATCGCACGCGTCGCCGCCCGATCTCCACATCTCGAAGCGTTCAGCCTGGAGGTGGTCACACGTGCAGTGGATGCCGCCCAGCGGGACCGGACGGATGCCGATTCCCGGGTCGAATCGCTCCTCGCACTGGCGCGGACCGTCGTCTCCGTCAACGACACGGAAGCGCGAACGATCTTCGAGATGGCACGGGGAGAGGCTGATCGGGTGGGCGATGATCTCTATGATCGCTGGCACGCGTTGAGCACCGTCGCGACCAGCCTTGCGACCGGCGACGAGGCCAG
This sequence comes from Pseudonocardia kongjuensis, assembly GCF_039526905.1. Lineage (NCBI taxonomy): Bacteria > Bacillati > Actinomycetota > Actinomycetes > Pseudonocardiales > Pseudonocardiaceae > Pseudonocardia > Pseudonocardia kongjuensis. The sequence continues at coordinate 608,348 of NZ_BAAAJK010000001.1, forward strand.
CCGAGCCTACCGACTGTTCCAGATCAGCGAGAAGCTGGAGGAGGTCGGCGAGATCAACGCGCACGCCCTCGGGTACCGGCTCCTGCACATGCACGAGCCGACCTACCTCGCTGCACTCTCGCGCGCCCGCGACCGGAGGACACTCGACTTCTCCGCCATGCTGTCCCCCGCCGTCGCGACAACCACCAGTCCGGGAGCCGAGCGACTCGATCTGCTGGCCTTCCACGCGTTCCGACCCCAGATCGGGTGGCAGCGCACAGTCACGGGACTGAGCCCGCCGGCCGCCGCGCTCGCGACCCGCGTTCTAGCCGACTTCACCAGGTTCGAGCGTTCTCCCGGCGACGTCCCGAACCAGATCGGTACGCGCACCAGACTCCCTCGATTGGGCGGCGAGAAGCCGCCAATCAATCCCGAAATCCGGTTCGCCGACGGCGACTTCACCACGACCGCAGCGTGGGACACGGCGCTGTTCGAGCTCAGCTGGCGATCCGAGGACAGGCGCGCGCTGATCCGCTTCGCATTGAACAAGCACCCGACCAAGCGGCCAAACGTCCTCGACGCGCTCAGCCACGCAACGCGCGCGGACCAGTCCGACTTCACTGCGGCCGCGGAGGCGGCCGCAGCTGTGCAACCTCAAACCCCCGCGCTCCGCCAAGGTCGCCAACGGCTCGTCACCACGCTGACGCACCGGTTCGCCCGCAGCATCGGCACGCGATACGACGATGTCAGCCTCGAGCCCTTCGCCGAAGCAACCGACACTACCGTCACCGACCTCAGCCGGGCCGCCCTGCTCGAGCTGGGACGAACCGCACATCAGCTCCGACACCGGAGCTACTTCCTCCTCGCCGCCAACCTGGCCATGACGTTGGACCAGGAACCTGCCGGGGCAGTGTTCGACGACCTCGCCGATCTCTTCGAGGACCTCGCGCCCTCGGCGACCTCCTCGGACGGACCGGGCGAGACGCTCCCGGCCCCTCCGGATGATCACGCCTCGGACGTGGCCGGAGTGATCTGGGGCGCCCTCGGCGACATCTCCATCGTGCGGCGGTGGCAGGCTGCGCATGCCGTCCTGCTGCTCGTGCGCCTCGGGTGCACCAACGAACTCACCGCACTGGCCCGGTTCGCCAACGGAACCTCGTCGACCGCGCCATTCCGCGACGCACGGTTGCCCTGCTATCCGTTGCACGCCCGCATGTGGTTGTTGATCGCCCTGGCTCGAGCGGCTCAAGAGCCGAACGCCACCCCGCTGGCCGTCTTCACAACGTGGCTGGTCGACGTGGTCCGCGGACCGCGGCATGCGGCCAACCAGCTCCTCGCCCAGCGCACGCTCACCACCCTGCACAACGGCGGACAGCTCACCCTTAGCGAGCCGGAGATCGGCACGCTTACACAACGGGTCGTGGCCGAAACGGTCGAACTCGACCACAACCAGCAGCGCGCGCGGCCCGACCCCTTGCCGACCAACGGCGACCGCGATCGCTACCCGTTCTTCCTCGATTTCGAGCGATACTGGTGCGACGACGTGGCAGACACCTTCGGAAGCACCGAGAGCAACGTCGCTCGCCGTGCACTGCAGGTGGCGGTCGAACTCGACGAGACCGGCGCGTTCGCCGCAGGAGTGGACCCGCGGACAAGCGCCGGCGTATACGATCCTCGTCGCTCCTACCCGGACCGCAGCAGCTGGCCCGACGAGGACAGCTACACATTCTACCTGGCGGTACACGCGCTGTTGACCGTCGGCGCAGAGCTGGCGGCGGACGTGCCCGCCTGCCACGAACCCGATTACGCGGTGGACTCGTACACGCGGTGGATCACGCAGTTCCTTCCCACGCGGTCCGACGGCAGGTGGCTCGCCGACCGCCGGGATCCGCCGCCGTCACCGGCACCCGAGCGCGTCTTGGCTGATTACGAGCCTCAGGAGCACTGGCCGTCGAGCCTGCGTCCGGACGACTTCGTGGCCGCCGCCGGTATCGGCGACGAATGGGTGACCGTGCACGCCTACACCACCGTTGCCCACGCGGACCTATCGGAAGACCTCCACATCCAGAGCGCCCTCGTTCCGCACTCGACCGCGCGCTCGCTCCTGATCGCCATGCAGACGTCCCCGCTCGGCCCGGCCAGCTACCGACTCCCGACAACGGACGACGATCACGACCGACCCGACCACTACCCCTTCGACCTGATGCCCTGGCTGAACAGCTCGACCGTTCGCCACGGCATCGACAAGCACGACGAGCGCGGGTCCGGCATCAACTTTCCACCGACCCGCCCAGGCGACGACCTCATCAGCCTGTTCGGCCTCACTACCGACGACGATGAGCGGACGTGGTTCCGACTCGGCGAACCGGTCCTCCGCAGCAGGGTCTGGGTCAACACAGCCGAGAACGGGCACGGTCACGAAACCGGAGTCCGCGGCGACCAGCTCGCCGTCCGACGCGATTTCGTGACGGCAGTGCTGCAGGAACTGGACCGGACGCTGGTCCTTCAAGTCGGACTCCGCCGCGACCGCCGACGTCCGCAGTACACCTACCAGCAAGAGGACGACGATGATTTCGGATGGTCCGAGTGGTCCGGCAAAACCTATCTCCTCGATCCGGCGGGACGGTGGTCAGAGTACTGATGCCGTCCTCGAACTCGGGCAGATGCTCGCGAGCCAGGCAGCCGATCACGACATGGTCGGGCGCTGGATGTCCCACCATCTGGCGGAGCTGGTCGTCGCGGCAGAGGGCAACACCACAACCGTCGAGCAGCGACTGAAGATCGTCGACACGATCCTCAGGATCTGGGCTCTCCGAGGGTCCCTCCCGCGTCCGGCACCCCTCGAGGACTTCTCCCACGTCCTCGCCGCGCTCGATCGGCTCGGCGACGACCGACCATGGAGGTTCCTCCGTCTGTTCGAGTTGAGCGTGCATCCGCCCGAGCCGACCGAATCCCACCCTTCGCTCGCCGAGACCGCTGCCGAGTTGGAAACCCTCACCCGCGAAACCGTCCTGCACCTGCTGTGGCGCGCCGCCCAGGACGCAACGGAGCACCACCAGGAGTGGCTAGACGTAGCGGATCAGATCAGTTCCACGGTGGAGACCGATGTGACCAACGCCCTGCGCAGGGGACTGATGCGCGGGTAGGTGTCACATGATCTGCGGCGCTGAGGAGCGTTGCAGGGAAGGATGTGCATCATGCCTGCTCCCTACCCCCAGGAGTTCCGTGACGACGTCGTCCGCGTCGCGAGGAACCGCGAACCTGGCCAGAAGCTCTCCCAGATCGCGCGTGACTTCGGAATATCCGAGTCGTGCCTGACGAACTGGATGCGTCAAGCCGACGTCGAGGACGGCAACAGGCCCGGCAAGACCCGGGAGGACTCGGTCGAGCTGCGCGATGCGCGCAAGCGGATCCGGCTGCTCGAGCAGGAGAACGAGGTCCTCCGCCGTGCCGCGGCCTACCTCTCCCAGGCGAACCTGCCGGGAAAAGGTTCTACCCGCTCGTGACCGAGCTCGCCGCTGACGGGATCCCCGTCGCGGTGTCCCTGCGGGTCTTGAAGCTCTCGAGCCTGTCAGATGGTCTGTGTAACAAGATCCTCTTGAGTTGAGGAGTACACAGATGTCCGTG